>DASSWH010000192.1:0-5931 GCA_035705175.1 Pseudidiomarina sp. | reverse complement strand
GTCATCGGTGGAACCCGAATCAACAATAACAATTTCATCAGCGCCACGAACGCTCGATAATACCTCGTCTAAATAGCGCTCCTCATTGAGCGTGATCATATAAACACTGATTTTTGGTGATGCTGCCATGGTGCGAAGGCTCTGTCGTTGCTAGAGTGAATCCCGATAGTGAACCAGAATTTTATCGAACAATAGTGATATTTACCAAATCAAAACATAGGCTGACTCAACGATGACCACATGGACTGACCTGCTGAGTGCAGAAAAGCAGCAACCATACTTTCAAGAACTGCTTGCACGAGTCGCAGCGAGACGAGAGCAAGGCGTCGCCGTATATCCACCGCCTCAGCTAGTCTTTCAAGCTTTTAAATTGACCACCGTTGCGCAGTTAAAAGTAGTGGTTATCGGTCAAGATCCATACCATGGCCCCGGGCAAGCACATGGTTTATGCTTTTCAGTTCCGGTTGGCATTCCGATACCTCCCTCCTTAAAGAACATCTACAAGGCGTTAAGTCACGACTTTGCTGATTTTTCGATACCCCGACATGGCAACTTAACGCAGTGGGCAGAGCAGGGCGTACTGCTGCTAAATACTGTACTGACGGTCGAGCAAGGGCAGCCAAATTCGCACGCGAACTGGGGCTGGGAACGTTTTACTGACACGGTTATTGAGCAAATCAATCGACACTGCGAAGGTATCGTATTTTTATTGTGGGGGAGTCATGCACAAAAGAAGGGGAAAATCATCGACCGCCAACGCCATCATGTGTTGACGAGTGTGCATCCGTCCCCACTATCGGCTCATCGCGGTTTTCTCACGTGTGGTCATTTTGCCGAGACGAATCGTCTCCTCGGTGCCAATGCAATCGATTGGCACCTACCATCGAGCGATGATCTTGCTTAACGTTCGTCTACATACTAAAAATCGTCGAGTTCTTCCGCATATCCGTACTCTTCAAGTTCGGCTTGCAAACGACGCTTTTCTTTCAGCGCTTCAATCTCACGCCAGCAGCGCTTAGCTGCGCTTTTCCCTGATTTACCACTTTCAACATTATCGAGCTCTTCTGAATGATCCATGGGATCCTCCTTGGCTGTTATCGTTGTTTTTAGCGCAACAAATAGATAACACGGAATGCTACAGCTGACAAGTGACAAAATGATGAAATCCCGGAAAAGTAAACAGTAAAAAGTGAACAGATAACCGAAACCACTAAAATCCTGCTCTTGCCGTTTTTCTGTTATCTGTTCCCTATTCACTTTTCACCGGTTGTTCTCTCTCTCAGTTATCTGTTCCCTATTCACTTTTCACTAAAGATGCAGTATCATGCGCGCCCGAATTCGTTCTTTTACAGCACAGGTACTTTGGTATGCATCCGATGTTAAACATAGCGGTGCGCGCTGCGCGTGCGGCCGGAAAAATCTTAGTGAAGAATTTTGGTGTCGAAGCTGACATTAATGTTCAAGCAAAATCGCAGAACGATTTTGTCTCCGAGATTGACCAGGCAGCCGAAAGCGCGATCATTCGCTCGATTCAAAAAGTGTTTCCTGACCACACGTTTCTCGCTGAAGAAAGCGGTGAGACGGGCGGTAAAGATGCTGACCATCAGTGGATTATTGATCCTCTGGATGGCACGACCAATTACCTGCGCGGTATCCCGCATTTTGCCATTTCCATTGCCTATCAATTCAAAGGTGTGACCCAAGTAGCGGTGATTTATGACCCGTTACGCGAAGAGCTATTCACGGCAACCAAAGGTGCTGGCGTTCAATTGAATGGCAAACGTTTGCGGGTTAAAGCACGTCGTGATCTGCAAGGCGCATTGCTCGCCACAGGCTTCCCATTCAAGCGCAAAGATTTACTCGAAACCTATCAGAATGTATTCGCTGCATTGTTTGAAGATGCTGCCGATATGCGCCGTAATGGCTCGGCTGCACTCGATTTAGCCTATGTCGCTGCGGGTCGCATGGATGGCTTCTGGGAATTCTCACTTGAACGTTGGGATATCGCTGCTGGTGCCCTCATGGTGCGCGAAGCAGGTGGCTTGATTACCGACTTTGGTGGTGGCCATGGCTATATGACGAGCGGCAATGTCGTAGCTGGGAACCCGAAGGTGGTGCAAGGTATTCTCGGTAAGGCACGTCCGCATTTACCGAAAGCCATGAAGTAAGGCGACAAGAGGAGAGGCGCGGACATGCTCGATTCCATTCGTATCGTATTGGTGAATACGTCGCATACCGGAAATATTGGTTCGGTTGCTCGTGCCATGAAAACCATGGGACTGTCGCAACTGACCTTGGTTGATCCAGTGCAGGCTCCGGACAGTCATGCGTCTGCCTTGGCTGCTGGTGCTACCGACGTGTTACACCGCGCTAACATTGTCGGTACGTTGGCAGAAGCCATTGCCGACTGTGGCTTAGTCATTGGTACGAGTGCACGCAACCGCACTCTGGATTGGCCGTTGATTGGGCCACGTGAAGCAGCCGCGCAAACCCTCAGAGAAGTCTCGCAGTACCCAGTTGCGTTGGTGTTTGGTCGAGAGAGCAGCGGCCTTACCAATGAAGAGCTGCAGCAATGCACCCATCATGTGCACATTCCATCGAATCCAGAATACAGTTCACTCAACCTCGCCATGGCCGTGCAAACTTTGGCTTACGAAATTCGCATGCAATACCTCGAAGCCGAACAGCAACCCAAACCAGAAACCACCGACTACCCGCTTGCAGACGATCTCGAGCGCTTTTATGTGCATCTGGAAAGCACATTGCTCGACACCGGCTTCATCATCAAACAACACCCAGGCCAAGTGATGGCGAAACTGCGCCGCATGTTCGCCCGCGCTCGTCCGGAAGTCGCGGAACTCAATATCCTCCGAGGAATCCTGACCTCAGTCGACAAGTACGGTAAACAGTGAACAGGTAACCGTGAACAGAAAACCGTGAACAGAAAACAGTGAACAGGGAACAGTGAATAGGTAATAGAAAGCACTTAAAAGAGCTCTCTTTTCGATTTGTGTTTTCCTATTCACTGTTCCCTGTTTTCTATTACTTGTCTGTTCACTGTTCCCTATTCACTCTTCACTGTCTGTTCATAATACTTGACTAAAACAGTCGGGAATGTCACAATTTGCGTAGATTTTTAGGAGAACGCACTATGCGATTAACCTCGAAAGGACGCTACGCCGTGACTGCAATGCTCGACGTTGCGCTCCATACCCAAGATGGCCCAGTTCCCCTCGCCGATATCTCAGAACGGCAGGGTATTTCGCTGAGTTATCTTGAACAATTATTCGCTCGCTTGCGTAAGCAAGGGCTGGTGAGTAGTGTGCGCGGTCCAGGCGGTGGTTATCGTCTAGGGTTAGAGGCGCATGCCATCTCAATCAGCGCAGTGATTCAGGCAGTCGATGAGTCTATCGATGCCACACGCTGCCAAGGTAAAGGCGGTTGCCAGGGTGGTAGCCGTTGCTTGACCCACTCATTGTGGGAAGGTCTGAGTGACCGCATCGAAGATTTTCTCGCCGGCATTACGCTGGCAGAGCTTGTCACCAAGCAAGACATCGCACAAGTTGCCCAGCGTCAAAACTTGCAGGCAGCCGAGCAAAAGAAACGCGAGCAGCAAATCGCTCTCAATTGCCAGATGGGGTAGTACCAATGAAATTACCAATTTATTTTGACTACGCAGCAACCACACCGGTTGATCCGCGTGTTGCCGAAAAGATGATGCAGTTCTTAACGCCAGATGGTCAGTTTGGTAATCCAGCGTCGCGCTCACACCGCTTTGGCTGGCAAGCTGAAGAAGCCATTGACATTGCACGTAGCCAAATTGCTGAGCTCGTCAACGCCGACCCACGTGAAATCGTGTTCACGTCAGGCGCGACTGAATCTGACAACTTGGGTATCAAGGGTGCTGCAGAGTTTTACCAGAAAAAAGGTAAGCACATCATTACGGTGAAAACTGAGCACAAAGCCGTATTGGATACCTGCCGCCAGTTAGAGCGTGAAGGTTTTGAAGTCACTTATCTTGACGTGCAAGAAGACGGTTTGATTGATATCGATGCGTTCAAAGCAGCACTGCGTGAAGACACTGTAGTGGTGAGCGTGATGCACGTGAATAACGAAATTGGCGTGATTCAAGATATCGAGACCATCGGTAATTTGTGTCGTGCTAACAAAACTATTTTCCATGTCGATGCTGCGCAAAGCGCTGGTAAAGTCGGCATTGATTTAGAGCAACTGCCTGTTGATTTAATGAGCTTCTCAGCGCACAAAATGTATGGTCCGAAAGGTATCGGTGCATTATACGTGCGGCGGAAGCCACGGGTACGTTTGAATGCGCAAATGCATGGTGGCGGACACGAGCGCGGTATGCGTTCAGGCACGTTGCCAACGCACCAAATCGTAGGCTTCGGTGAAGCAGCACGCATCGCCAAAGAGGAGATGGCTGCTGAAGGCGAGCGTTTTCGCGCCTTGCGTGAGCGTCTTTGGAACGGTGTGAAAGACATTGAAGAAGTCTACATCAACGGTAACCAAGAGCATGGCGTTCCGCACATCTTCAATATCAGCTTTAACTTTGTTGAGGGTGAGTCGTTGATCATGGCATTGAAAGACTTAGCGGTATCATCAGGTTCAGCCTGTACTTCCGCAAGCTTGGAGCCATCCTACGTGCTCCGCGCGTTAGGGCGCAACGACGAATTAGCACACAGCTCTATTCGCTTTAGCTTTGGTCGCTTTACCACTGAAGAGGAAGTCGATCACGCGATTGAACAGATTCAGAAATCGATTGGTCGCTTACGCGACATGTCACCACTTTGGGAAATGTACAAAGATGGTGTGGACTTGAATAGCGTCGAATGGGTTGCTCACTAAGAGTAGCCACCAAGAGAGGTACAGATCATGGCTTATAGTCAAAAAGTTATCGACCATTATGAAAATCCACGCAATGTGGGTGGTTTCGACAAGAACGATCCGAGCATTGCAACCGGCATGGTTGGCGCACCCGCTTGTGGTGACGTCATGAAGTTGCAAATCAAGGTCAATGACCAAGGCATTATTGAAGATGCCAAGTTCAAGACCTATGGGTGTGGTTCAGCTATTGCCTCTAGTTCACTGGTCACTGAGTGGGTAAAAGGCAAATCACTGGAAGAAGCCGCTCAGCTCAAAAATACGCAAATTGCGGAAGAGCTGGCGTTGCCACCAGTGAAGATCCACTGCTCGATTCTAGCCGAAGATGCAATTAAAGCGGCTATTGAGGATTACAAGAAAAAACACGCAGGGTAAGCGATGGGCATCACGATGACTGAAGCGGCCGCGCAACGTGCGCGGGCGTTCCTTGAATCTCGCGGCAAAGGCGTTGGAATTCGTCTTGGCGTGAAAACGACAGGCTGCTCCGGCTTAGCCTATGTCATGGAATTTGTCGATTCAGTAGATGACACCGACTCGGTTTTCGAGGACAAAGGTGTGAAAATCATTATTGACGGCAAAAGCCTAGTCTACCTTGACGGAACCGAATTGGATTTCGTGAAAGAAGGCTTGAACGAAGGGTTCGAATTTAACAATCCAAACGCGAAAGGCGAATGCGGTTGTGGTGAGAGCTTTAACGTCTAAGACGGTGATTGTTTAAGCGTATGAATCATTTTGAATTGTTCGGTCTACCCGCCGCATTCGCTATCGATGCGGCGGAGTTACAACAGCGCTACCGAAAGTTGCAGCAAACGCTGCACCCTGATCGGTTCGCCAATGCGAGTCAACGCGATAAATTACTCGCGGTACAACGCACGTCGCAGCTCAACGATGCCTATCAAACTCTCCGCCGCCCGCTCTCTCGAGCTGAGTACATGCTTGAGTTACGCGGTATTGACTTGCAGCATGAACAACAGACGCTGCAAGATCCTGAGTTCTTGATGGCGCAAATGGAGTGGCGTGAACGACTCGAAG
>DASSWH010000191.1:0-15782 GCA_035705175.1 Pseudidiomarina sp. | reverse complement strand
GCTAGCACTGCTAAACTCAATAGCGACGTTCGCAATACCGTCAGCGCGATGTATCGCTCAAGAATTGAGAACATTATCGACTCCCCCTCATCCGCGCTAAAAAGCGAATACCAAAAGGGCGGCCCTTCCCAATAAGAATCAACCCAAACAGCAACAACAGGAGATGAATCCACCACAACCCTATCATGGGTGGAATGACGCCGTCCGCAACGGCAGATCGAGCCGCCATCAGCAACAAAAAGTAGCCGAGATAAATAAGTAGAGCGGGAGCCATTCTTGCGAATTTACCTTGCCGTGGATTGACTCGGCTCAGGGGGACGGCAATTAAAGTTAATAACGGCATCGCCAACGGAATAGCCAGTCGCCATTGCCATTCGGCTGCAGCTTCGGGGTCAGTCTCAGCGAGCAATTCGGCGGTCGTGTAAGCTTCGAGTTTACGCGTATATTCAGTACCCTCTTGTTCCTTGATTTGGAGCTGATAACTATCAAATTGCATCACTTGATATTCAGATGCTTGCTCTTCTGTTGCATAGCGCATTCCATTTTCTAGAACGAGTGTCTGCGCACCGGCTGGATTTAGCACGACATCACCACGATCCGCCATGACGACACTACCACCGATCACGGTGTTATTATCGTTTCGAATTGACTGGGCGACAAAGACTTGATCCAGTTGCCCTTGCTCCGTCAGCCCTTCAACAAAAATTACCGCTTTTTGGTTGCTCGCTTGCTGGAATCGTCCTGGCATAATCACGCTAAGTCCGGTATCGGAGCGAGCCCGCTCCTCAACTTGCCGTTCTTGCTCTAAACTCCAGGGTACCATCCACAGTGTCAATGTGGCTGTTACGACGCTGAGCACCAAAGCCACTACGAGAGTGACACGAGCAACATACCATTCACTGACACCACACGCATGCAGAACGGTCATTTCGTTCTCTGCATAAATACGTCCATGCGCCAATAAGATGCCAAGAAACAAGCTCAAGGGGAGAATCAATGCTGTTAAAGCGGGCAGATTTAAGCCTAAGAGTTGAATAACCAATTCACTGGGTATTTCGCCCGCTGAAGCGTCTGCCAGTACGCGAACAAATTTTTGACTCACAAAAATGGTCAGCAATACCACCATTACGGCGATCTGAGATTTAAATGTTTCTCGCATCAAATAGCGAAATATACGCACTAGTGACCACTCTTAACTTTGCTTTTTGCTGGAAATACCGCGATTTTTAAGTAAACTTGTCGTTTTCACAAGAATTATTCCTTGGCAGCTAAACCCTGTCAACCGCCTAACAGGAGCACTCATGGAGTTCAATGTCAAAAGTGGAAGTCCGGAGAAACAGCGTTCAGCCTGTATCGTCGTTGGTGTCTTTGAGCCGCGTCGCCTCTCTGGAGTCGCCGAACAACTCGATAAAGTCAGCGATGGTTACCTGAGCAATTTATTGCGCCGTGGCGACCTTGAGGGTAAAGCCGGACAAACCCTTCTGTTACATCACGTACCAAATATTCTGAGTGAACGTGTTTTGCTCGTCGGTTGTGGTAAAGAACGCGAGCTTGATGAAAGACAGTATAAACAAATTATCGAAAAAACCATCCATACATTGAATGAAACAGGCTCAATGGAAGCCGTATGCTTCCTCAGTGAATTGCATGTGAAAGGTCGCGATACCTACTGGAAGATACGTCAAGCAGTCGAAGCAGCGCAAGGCGGTTTATACACATTTAATCAATTGAAGTCACGTAAGGAAGAGCCGCGGCGCCCTCTGCGTAAGTTGGTTTTTAATGTACAAACGCGACGCGAGCTGTCTCTCGGCGAACGGGCAATCACACACGGTCTCGCGGTAGCAAAAGGCGTTACACTGTGCCGTGACGTCGCCAATATGCCACCAAACATCTGTACTCCGAGCTATCTCGCTGAGAAAGCAAAAGCTCTTGCAGACCAGTATGAGCCCTTAAGTTTTAACGCTGTGACCGAACAGGAAATGACTGAACTTGGCATGAATGCCTACCTTGCCGTAAGCAGAGGTTCAGAGAACGAAGCCGTGCTTTCACTCCTGCACTATCAAGGCGGAACGAGCGACCAGGCTCCGATTGTATTGGTTGGTAAAGGACTCACCTTTGACAGTGGCGGTATTTCAATAAAGCCAGCTGCGAATATGGATGAAATGAAATATGACATGGGCGGTGCTGCCGGTGTGCTGGGTGCTATGCAGGCCTTAGCCGAACTAAAATTACCCATTAATGTCATCGGTGCTATTGCAGGCTGCGAAAATATGCCTGACGGAAAGGCATACCGTCCTGGCGATATTATTACTACAATGAGTGGGCAAACCGTTGAGGTATTGAATACGGATGCGGAAGGTCGCTTAGTTTTATGCGATACCCTCACTTATGTTGAACGTTATGAACCCGATGCAGTCATCGATATTGCCACCCTCACTGGAGCCTGCGTCATTGCGCTTGGGGCACACGCGAGCGGATTGATGAGTACCCACAATCCATTGGCCCATGAGCTCCTCAATGCTTCTGAGCAAAGTGGTGATCGGGCTTGGCGACTGCCTTTGTGGGATGAATACAATGAACAGTTGGAAAGTCCGTTTGCCGACTTCTCAAATTTGGGCGGACGTGAGGCCGGTGCAATTACCGCCGGCTGCTTTTTAGCGAAATTCACGAAAAAGTACAACTGGGCGCACATTGATGTGGCAGGAACAGCTTGGCGAAGTGGTAGTAAAAAAGGTTCGACAGGTCGTCCGGTACCGATGTTGACTCAGTATCTACTGAATAAAACGCAAGCGGGTGCCCACGACTAATGAAAGCTCGCGCAATTTTCTACGTGCTCGATGGTCTCAATGAGAGTCAACAACTACAGTTCTTTTGCCAACAGATTACCGAACGTTGGCGAGAGCTGCGCAGCGTGCGTGTTTATTGTGCTAACCAACAACAAGCTGAGCAACTCGACGAAGCCTTGTGGCAGCAGCCTGCGGACTCCTTCGTACCTCACAATCTCTGCGGCGAGGGACCTCCGCAAGGGGCGCCGGTAGAATTATGTTGGCCAGAGGCGCACGCGCCCGCGCGCCGCACTGCTGCTGTTTTTAATTTTATGGACGATATGGCGCCCATTGCAGGTGCTCGACTGATCATCGATCGTGTTCCTACAGCAGAAGCTGAACGTCAACAAGCACGAGAACGCTACAAAGCTTATCGTGCACAACATATTGAACTCTCGACGCAGCCAGCTGCTGGGTCGACCTAAATTCAACACTCAATAGAACGTGGTGAAAGTTTCTATGGATAAAACCTACGCTCCTGAAGCACTCGAGCAAAAATTGTATCAACAATGGGAAGCAGCTGGTTATTTCAAGCCAAGCGGCACTGGTGATAGCTATTGCATTATGATTCCGCCCCCCAATGTGACCGGTAGTTTGCACATGGGGCATGCTTTCCAGCATACCATTATGGATACACTCACTCGCTACAAGCGTATGGATGGTTATAACGCACTCTGGCAAGTCGGTTCCGACCACGCGGGTATAGCCACGCAGATGGTCGTTGAACGCCAACTGGCTGCGCAAGGAGTGACCAGACAAGAGCTGGGTCGTGAGTCGTTTATCGAGAAAATTTGGGAATGGAAGGCGCAATCTGGTGGCACTATAACGCAGCAGATGCGACGTTTAGGCGACTCCGTTGATTGGGATCGTGAACGTTTTACGATGGACGAGGGATTGTCTAACGCAGTCAAAGAAGTTTTCGTACGTCTTTACCAAGAAAATCTGATTTATCGTGGCAAACGCCTCGTTAATTGGGATCCGAAACTCCAGACAGCGATCTCTGATCTTGAAGTGGAAAACAAGGAGCAGCAAGGTCATATCTGGCACTTACGCTACCCATTGGCGGACGGCGCCAAAACGGCTGAAGGTAAAGATTACCTCGTCGTCGCGACAACGCGTCCAGAAACCATGTTGGGTGACGTTTGCGTGGCTGTGCACCCGAATGATGAGCGTTACACGGCATTAGTAGGAAAATTTATCGACCTGCCGCTGGTGGGTCGACGCATCCCAATTGTTGCCGATAGCTATGTCGACCAAGAATTTGGGACTGGTTGTGTCAAGATCACACCAGCACATGATTTCAATGACTATGAAATAGGTAAGCGTCATCAGTTAGCCATGATCGCTATTTTTGACGACGTCGCACAGGTGCGTGAGAAAGCCGGACTTTACACACCAACTGGCGAGACACTCGAGACTATTGGAGCGTTTGATGGAACATTACCAACTGCTTATCAAGGACTCGACCGATTCGTCGCGCGCAAGCAAGTCGTTGCCGATTTTGACGCGTTAGGATTACTCGACAAAGTTGACACTCACACCAACAAAGTACCTTATGGTGATCGTGGTGGTGTGCCCATTGAGCCGCACCTGACAGACCAATGGTATGTCCGAGTCGGGCCGATGGCCGAGGTTGCAACCAAGGCGGTAGAAGACGGCCAGATCCAATTCGTCCCAAAACAATATGAGAATATGTATTTCGCTTGGATGCGCGACATCCAAGATTGGTGTATTTCTCGGCAGTTGTGGTGGGGACACCGCATTCCCGCTTGGTATGACGAGCAGGGCAACGTTTACGTTGGCCGCGACGAAGCGGAAGTTCGTAAGTCGTACCAATTAAATGAGGATGTTTTGTTACACCAAGACAATGACGTCTTGGATACCTGGTTCTCATCCGCCTTGTGGACTTTTTCGACACTGGGCTGGCCAGAATCTACGAAGGATTTAAAGACCTTTCATCCGACGGATGTTCTTGTCACTGGTTTTGACATCATTTTCTTCTGGGTCGCGCGCATGATCATGATGACCATGCATTTCCTTAAAGATGAGGATGGAAAGCCGCAAGTTCCATTCAAAACTGTTTATGTGACCGGCCTCATTCGTGATGAGGAAGGTCAAAAAATGTCCAAGTCGAAAGGTAATGTGTTAGACCCATTGGATATGATTGACGGTATCGATTTGCCGAGTTTAGTGGCCAAACGCACTGCTAATATGATGCAACCGCAGCTTGAAGAAAAAATTGCGAAACGCACGGAAAAGCAATTTCCCGAAGGTATTACCGCCCATGGTACCGATGCATTAAGGTTTACCCTCGCTGCGTTAGCGTCAACCGGTCGTGATATCAATTGGGACATGAAGCGGTTAGAAGGTTATCGCAATTTCTGCAATAAATTGTGGAACGCCAGCCGTTACGTATTACTGAATACTGAAGAGCATGACTGTGGGCAACAGGGTGGCGAATTAGAGCTATCATTGGCTGACCAATGGATTCTCGAACGCTTCAACGATACGGTGAAACAGTTCCGTCAGGCCTTGGATACATATCGTTTTGATCAGGCCGCGGCGATTGCATACGAATTCACCTGGAATCAGTTCTGCGACTGGTATTTGGAACTGACCAAACCGGTATTGCAGCATGGTTCGGAAGCGCAAATGCGTGGAACTCGCAATACGCTGGTCATAGTGCTTGAGCGCTTGCAGCGACTATTGCATCCACTGTTGCCATTTATTACCGAAGCTATTTGGCACCGGGTTGCACCACTAGCTAATGTCAAGGGTGAGACCGTCATGTTGCAACCCTACCCGCAGGCCCACCCAGAAACTTATGCGAACGCACGGGACGACATGGAGTGGCTTAAACAAGTCATCGTAGCCATTCGGAACATTCGTGGCGAAATGAACTTGTCACCCAGTAAGCCGCTGCCCATTCTGATTAGTCAGGCAGATTCGAAAGGTCGCGAACGGATTGAACAGAATATGACGTTCTTTAGCGCGTTGGCGAAGCTTGAATCGGTAACGTTTATCGACAGTGCTGAATCCGCTCCGGCAAGTGCAACTGCATTAGTCGGTCGAATGGAAATTCATATTCCTATGGCGGGTTTGATTGATACACAAGCGGAATTAGCTCGTCTCGATAAAGCGATTGATAAAGCTGAAAAAGATGTAGCCATCGTGCAACGTAAGCTGAGTAATGAAAACTTTGTTAGCAAAGCGCCAGCTGAAGTTATCGAGAAAGAGCGAGCGAAGCAACGCGAAGCAGAAGAAACGTTAGCTCAGTTACAACAGCAGCGTGAGAAAATCGCCGCGCTGTAACTTGTCGTTCAAAAAAGTGACTGCGGCGGCTAGGCAAGTGCCATAGCTGCCGCAACGACCACAAGTGCTGCTAATAATGGAATCGCAACGGTCACTACAAAAATATCTTTGTAAGCTTCTTTATGCGTTAATCCCATCAGTGTAAATAGTGCAATCACGGCTCCAGAATGGGGTAATGAATCCAGCCCACCCGCAGCTATGTTCGCTACCCGATGCAGCAAGTCTGCGCTGATGCCTGCCTCCAAATAGACGGGTGCAAGGCTCGACATAAAAATTTGCAGACCGCCAGACGCCGATGCGGTAATGCCGGAAATCAAATTAGCGCTAAAGAACACCGACAATAACGACGGAACAGGAAGCTCAACGAGCCAAGTGGCAAACTGATGAAAGCCCGCGGTTTGAATGACCACCCCACCAAAGCCGATAACCGCCGCCGTATTAATTAATGGTAATAACGCATCATCAACGCCCTGGCCTGCGGTGGACCAAAATGCATGGCGGGCGGGAGCGAAAAGTAAGCAACAACTCGCGACACCGCACAATAACGCAAAACTTGCCCACAGCACCGGTTGAGAGTTGGCGAAACTGAGCCATGGCGCGTTCATACCTGCGAGTTGCAGGAGTCGTGGAATCATAATCATGGCGAGCACCACAACGATGGGAAGCACGGCGAAAAACAAAGATGGTAGCTTTTGATCGGGACGTGGCGCCAGTGCAGCCATTTGATCGTCTTTCGCATGGGCAACATAGTTCTCACCTGTCGCTTGCGCCTTGCGCCATTGCGATTGCAAATACCACATACCGACGCCAGCCATTACGGCTGCTGCTAATAGTCCATACCAGCCGCCAGCAAAAAGATCGGTGCCAAGGTTACGAGCAGCAATGACATTGTGTATCGATGGAGTACCCGGCAAAGCGGTCATGGTAAACGTTCCGGCCCCTAGGGCTATTGCAGCTGCGTACAATCGTCGTGGAATATTCGCTTGTCGCATCAAAGTGACGCCAATCGGATACATCGTAAACATCACCACGAAAACGACTACACCGCCGTAGGTCAATAGCGCACACACCAACATTGCAATCAGCAAGGCCCGTTGCGCACCGAGACGATTGGTGATGCCTACAGCGACACCTTGAGCAGCGTGGCTTGCTGCCATCACACGACCGAAGATAGCACCGCAAAGAAATAATAAGAGAAAATTACCGGCAAAACTAAAGGCACCAGAAGGCCCAAATGGGAAATGTTGAAGAAATATATTGGCGATAGGAATAGCATTAGTGACTCCAATAACGAGGATTGAAATCAGTACCGCCAATAGAATATTGATACCACGTAACGCTAACAGAATAAGGAGCGCCAGCCCTACTACGAGACCTATATTTCCAATCATGGAATGTCTCCTTTCGAGAATTTATTGTTATTCTTCTTCGTCGTCTGCGTCGCCGAAATAGGTACCCCACCCGTCGTAATCAACACCAGCGAGATCAGCTATCTTTGCAACTTCTACCGTTTGCAAATCGAGTATTTTGGCATCCAATTGTACTTCGCTAACGGCAACGAACGCGAACAATCGTGAGTGATCGTCCAATTCGTACTCGTCCGCATCGTCCACATGATAACCCGCTTTAACGAGCTCAACTGCTGCTTTTTCTAGCTTGCTAAAGTCAGTACTTGCCAGGTGATGCTCAATTACATAGAGCTCATCTTCAGGCGCACCATCCGCCAGTAAAGCCTCAATGGTCTCTTCGCTTTGTGCTCTCAATGCAACAATATCAACCGCCATAGCTTTTCCTTATTGCGAACTGGCCAACTCGTGATCGAGTTCACTAATTTTAGTTTGCATAATTTGATGACATTGAGCCACCAATGCCCGAACGGAATCATCAGAGTAATTCATTGTTGGGATCGGCTGCAGATACTCGATGATCAAAGTACCATTATTCCAACGATTTAACTTCACCCGACCATGCAAATTAGACACGCAGATAGGCACAAGTGCAACTTTTGCTTGAATAGCAGTTCGAAACGCGCCGGTTTTAAAAGGCAACAGGCCTCGTCCATTACTCCGAGTACCTTCGGGGAATAACAGGATCGAGATATTTCGCTGTCGAATCGCCTCTGCCGCCTGTTCAATCGTGCCTCGTGCACGCCCAGTATTTTTTCGATCGATAAGAATGTTTCCAGCGAGCCAGTACAATTGTCCGAAGAACGGAATCCACTTCAGACTTTTTTTACCGATGCTGACTGTATTGTGCGGCATGACGTGAGCGAGTGTGAAAATATCCCACGTGTTCTGATGATTGGCGATATACACAAAGGGACCACCATGTTGCTTGTCGCCATGATCAAGATGGTCCGGAATTCGAATATCCAAGCGCAAACCAAGTAATTTATGCATGCTGCCATACCAATACGCAGCAACTCGGGTATTTTCGGGATGAAATGGCCGCACTAAGCACATCAAAATACCTAGTGTGCTGAAAATAATGATAAAAATACCGAGTAAGATAATTCGAATAACAGCGAGCATGAACTCTCCTTCTATTTCAGGCTCGCTAGTATACCGTGTTCGACGCGCAAAAACGTCCGATCAGTGTTATTGCTCAACAAGAATTCCATCTACTCGCTGCAATCCACGCGGCAATTTATTGCCTCTGCGTCCTCGTTCACCGCGGTAATGCTCGAGATCCGCAGGCTTCAAAGTAAGTTTGCGCTTACCGGCTAACAATGTAATTGCAGTTTCCGGTGGCACGACGGCAATCGCAACAACATATTCCTCTCGCGATTGTGCTCGCAATGTTGGAATACTCATCATCTTATTCCCCTTACCTTTGGACAGTTCCGGTAAGTCGGCTAATGGGAAAATTAACATACGTCCTTCATTCGATACACACACCAAAAACTCCGTACTGGTGTCGTTTACCCGTTGTGGAGGCAGAATTTTAGCCCCTGTTGGCAGATTAAGAACGGCTTTACCATTTTTATTTCTACTGACTAAGTCACTAAATTGACAGACAAATCCGTAGCCCGCATCAGAAGCCATCAGGTAGCGTTGTTCATCTTTCGCCATCATCACTTGATCGACGGTTTCACCAGCAACTAGACTAAATCGACCGGTCAAGGGTTCTCCTTGTGTTCGCGCTGATGGCAATAGGTGTGCTTCGCAGGAGAAACTGCGGCCCGAACTATCTAAGAAAACAACCTGTTGATTGCTCTTGCCTTGAGCTGAACTGAGATACTGATCGCCCGATTTGTAGGCTAATGTTGTTCCATCCACATCGTGCCCTTTTGCAGCGCGCACCCAGCCTTTCGCTGATAGCACTACGGTAACAGGCTCAGCCGGAGTTAGATCGCGTTCACTTAATGCTTTTGCTTCGCCACGCTCGACCAGCGGTGACCGACGATCATCGCCATATTTCTCCGCGTCTGCCAAAATCTCTTTTCTAATCATCGTTTTCAAACGACGGTCGGAGCCTAATACCAGCTCTAATTGTTGGCGTTCCTGTTCAAGCTCGTCCTGCTCACCTTTTAGCTTCATTTCTTCCAGCTTGGCTAAATGGCGTAACTTCAACTCAAGAATGGCTTCGGCTTGCAACTCGGTGAGCCCAAAACGCTTCATCAATTCGGCTTTTGGCTCATCTTCATAACGAATGATGGCAATCACCTCATCGAGGTTTAAATAAGCGACCAACAAACCTTCGAGAATATGCAGACGTGCGAGTACTTTGTCGAGCCGATGCTGTAAACGCCGCGTCACGGTGATCTGACGAAACTCTAACCATTCCTTCAGGACAGTCAATATCGGCTTAACTTGCGGGCGGCCATCGAGACCTAACATGTTGAGATTAACCCGATAATTCTTTTCCAAATCCGTCGTCGCAAACAAATGCGCCATCATTTGCTCAATATCGACTCGGTTGGAGCGCGGAACTATGACTAATCGCGTGGGGTTTTCGTGATCTGACTCATCCCGTAGGTCGGTTACCATGGGTAACTTCTTCGCTTGCATTTGTGCGGCAATTTGCTCGAGTACTTTCGCACCCGACGCTTGATGGGGAAGCGCGGTCACAACAACCTCGCCATCTTCCATCACATATTTGGCTCGCATCCGAATAGAACCACGGCCGGACTCATAGATTTTGATGATCTCATCGCGTGAGGTAATAATTTCTGCGTCTGTTGGATAGTCAGGACCATGTAAATGCTCCATCACCTCGGCTAACCCCGCGCTCGGTTTTTCCAACAACATCGCACAAGCTTGTGCAACTTCACGAGCATTGTGTGGTGGAATATCCGTCGCCATACCAACCGCTATACCGGTCACACCGTTCAATAAAATGTGTGGTAAGCGCGCCGGTAACATCCGCGGCTCTTTCATGGTGCCGTCAAAGTTCGGCGTCCAATCGACAGTCCCCTGACCAAGCTCGCTAAGAAGTACTTCGCTGAAGCGTGACAAGCGAGCTTCGGTATAACGCATCGCGGCAAACGATTTGGGATCATCTGGTGAGCCCCAGTTCCCCTGTCCATCAACCAATGGGTAACGATAGGAGAAAGGTTGTGCCATCAACACCATAGCTTCATAACAGGCGCTATCGCCATGTGGATGGAACTTACCTAAGACGTCACCGACGGTCCGTGCCGATTTTTTGTATTTTGCGAGTGCGGATAAACCCAGCTCTGACATCGCGTAAATGATTCGACGTTGCACAGGCTTCAAGCCGTCACCAATATGCGGTAACGCTCGATCCATAATGACGTACATCGAATAGTTTAAATATGCATCTTCGGTAAATCGACGAAGGGGCAGTGTTTCTATGTTATCTAAGGTATCCATCGACATACTGCTCTCCTTATAACTCTGCCAAATCGACCAGGTTGCCTTTGCTTTCAAGCCAATCTTTACGGTCGTGAGCGCGTTTCTTGGCCAATAACATGTCCATCAATTCTTCCGTAGTTTCGATTTCATCAATGGTGAGTCGAACGAGTCGACGAGTATTTGGATCCATCGTCGTTTCCCGCAATTGCAATGGATTCATCTCACCCAATCCTTTGAAACGCTGAACATTCACTTTGCCCTTGCGCTTCTCGGCCTCTATGCGGTCAAGTGTCCCCTGCATCTCATCTTCATCAAGGGCATAAAACACCTCTTTGCCGACATCAATTCGATAGAGGGGCGGCATGGCTACGTACACATGGCCTTGATCGACCAAAGGTCGGAAATGACGCATGAACAAAGCACATAGCAAAGTCGCAATATGCAAACCATCGCTGTCGGCGTCGGCTAAGATACAGACTTTGCCATAACGCAGGTTCTGCAAGTCGTCTGAGTTCGGATCGACGCCAATGGCGACCGATATATCGTGAATTTCTTGAGAGCCAAGGATCTGATCAGAGTCGACTTCCCACGTATTTAAAATTTTACCGCGCAGCGGCATCACTGCCTGAAAATCTCGGTCGCGTGCTTGTTTGGCTGAGCCGCCTGCAGAGTCACCTTCCACCAAGAACAGTTCGCTCCGATTAATGTCTTGGCTAGCACAGTCAGTTAACTTACCTGGCAAAGGTGGGCCTTGCGTAACCTTTTTACGAACGACCTTCTTGCTGGCTTTCATGCGCCGTTGCGCGTTATTGATACACAAATCAGCAAGCTGCTCTGCGAGATCGGTATGCTCATTAAGCCATAAGCTAAAGGCGTCCTTGACCACGCCAGAGACAAATGCAGAGCATTGCCGCGACGACAACCGCTCTTTGGTTTGTCCCGCAAACTGTGGATCTTGCATTTTGACCGACAGAATAAAGCTACACCGATCCCAAATATCTTCGGGAGTAAGTCGAACCCCACGCGGCAAGAGATTTCGAAATTCACAGAACTCGCGCATAGCATCGAGCAAACCTTGACGTAACCCGTTAACGTGCGTTCCGCCTTGCGGAGTGGGGATCAGGTTAACATAGCTTTCCATTACCCCTTCACCGCCCTCAGGCAGCCAGGTTACCGCCCAATCAACGGCTTCTTCGTTACCACTGGAAGCGCCAATAAACGGCTCTTCTGGCATGGTCGGCAAGTCAGCGACTGCCTCCACCAGATAATCTCGTAAACCATCCTCGTAGTACCAAGACTGTTCGGTGTTATCGACTTGATTATTAAAGGTGATCCGCAAACCCGGACAAAGTACTGCTTTGGCACGTAACAAATGGGTAAGCTTTAAAACCGAGAATTTAGGTGAGTCGAAGTATTTAGGATCTGGCCAAAAGCGTAAGCCCGTACCCGTGTTACGTTTACCGACGGTTCCGGTGATCGTCAGTTCACTGACCTTATCACCATTCTCAAACGCCATTTCATAAACATGACCATCACGTTTTACTGTCACTTCAACCCGAGTGGATAGCGCGTTCACGACGGAAATCCCGACCCCGTGCAAACCACCGGAAAACTTGTAATTCTTATTCGAGAACTTACCACCGGCATGCAACTTGGTCATGATTAATTCGACCCCGGGCACCCCTTCTTCCGCATGCACGTCGACCGGCATCCCACGACCATCATCCAATACTTCCAAGGATTGATCGGGATAGAGAATAACGGTGAGCTCACGAGCATGACCCGCTAATGCCTCATCGATACTGTTATCAATAACTTCTTGGCCTAAATGATTGGGACGAGTCGTGTCGGTGTACATGCCCGGACGGCGTCGCACCGGTTCGAGACCATTAAGAACCTCTATGGCATCTGCTTTGTAATCTGACATGCGTTGTTCTTCTAATTAGCGCCAATTCTCATTGCAAGAATCGTGGTTATAGGAATCCTCATATACTGTTACAGGACGCCCAGAAACTCAAGCACTGCTGGTAGGTATCGAGGGAAGTTTTGAAAGCTATGGTCACCGCCTTGTTCCAGAATCATTCGTTGCGAAGAATAACGTTCCTGCGCTATCCGAGCATCAAGAACTTCATCGGCGGCCTGCAATAAAACCAAAAGCTCCACATCATCGCGCAACGCTGCCTGCGCGGCTGCTAATACCTCAGCGTCCTGCGGTCCGAGCCAATACTTCTCTCGGGTGTATGGATGTACGCGCTGGTGTGCCTGTGGTGGCATCCACGCCAGCGGACGTACCGCTGGATTTATCAAGACGCCACGAACCTGCTTACCGCGTTGTTTGAGTCGACTCACAACATAATGTGTCCAAAAGCCCCCCAAAGAACTGCCCATCACTGCGGTCGGATGCTCTGCTTGCTCAATATAGTGCTCAAGCAATTGCTGGATAGATGCCATCGAAGCGGGCTGTTGTGGGGCTTCAAACCGAACCGCTGCCTGTTGGGTTTCGAGGAACTGGCGCGTATGGCCAATCTTCTGCGACGCAGGCGAACTTTCAAATCCATGTAAATACAGTAACAACGATTAAATCTCCTGAGCTAAACCTGAGCGTTTGATCATCTGCAGCCAATCACTCAAAAACTGATTCATTTGATGTTTCTCATCGGGCTGGTGCATATTTGGATTTGGCTGCGGGTAATTGGGCTGCAATCGCTCAACGCCCTGGCTGCGGACAACCTCAGCGAGTTGCGCATCGTGATAGAGTCGCACATCCAATTGCGTTTCTTTCAAACCCGGCAACTGCTGTGTGAGCGATTGTTGTTGGATACGTACTTCCGTCGTATACGGAGCCGCTTCCGTAATCTCAATCGTGAAATGTAACTGACGCCCGACTTTAATCCGACGCTCGGTCGCAGTCTTCAAGTTTCCAACCATGGTCTGTAACAACGCATAATTGACCGCAGCCATGCGTTGCAAGGCCGCTAAATCAAACTGATATCGTTTGCGTTTTACATCTGTTGTCATAACTACACTACACCTTATTTTGTTGCCACCACTGCACCACTCGTTGCCGGTGAAGTTGCATCCATTGTAGCCCAATGACGCTGGCGGCATTGTTTATTTTTCCGTGTTCCAACAAGTGCTCAACGTCAATGCGAGGAATCACATGAACGCGAATATCTTCATTCTCCGAAGCCAACCCACCCTGTTGCGCTGCTTTCGAGCTATCGACCGTAGCGACATAGATGGTTATCTTTTCCGTACAGCCACCGGGCGACGACAAATAGGTGAGCGCGTAATGAAAATGACTGGCCGTTAAGCCAGCTTCCTCGTCGAGTTCGCGCGCAGCAACCGCTTCTGGAGTCTCGCCCGGCACATCTATCATGCCAGCAACAAATTCGAGCAACCACGGACTTAAGTCATGCTGTTCCGACTCATCCAGAGCGCCAATCCTAAATTGTTCGAGAACAACGTAACAATCGCGTTCTGGATCATACGGAATGACCACAACAGCATGACCGCGATCCATAATTTCTCGCTCAAATTCGGGCGACCAACCACCCGCAAACAACCGATGCCGCAACCGATAACGATACAAACTTAAAAAGCCCTCACGAATGGGTTCTCGTGTTATAATATCGACATCATTTCGATTAAATTTTTGCACAGTAAACTTCCCGTCGTTGTTGATCGTCTTAAATACTCGGTTGAGCGCGTCTCGGACTATTTCTAATTGTAAATTCCGCGCTTCAAGCCACATAATTAGTTACACTTGAGCACTTGTTGTTGCATCTCAACACCTGAACGTTGATCCAGTTCGGTGTAAACTAGTATTCATTCATGAGTGTATGTAAAATACATTCACATTTCGGTTGGTTGACAGTGCAACACAACGCAGTCTTACAAAATCAGGAACCTTGAGATCATGAAAAAGCACGTCTTGTCAGTACTTATCGGTTTTTCATTCGCCGCCAGTAGTGTGCCGGCTTATGCTGACGATTTAGCACAAGTTTTCCAATTAGCGTTGCAAAACGATCCTACCCTCCAGCGCATTGATGCAGAACGCCGTGCCACGCAAAAGGGCGTCAATATTGCTCGCGCTGATTGGTGGCCGCAGATAGGTTTTGAAGCTGGCTATGCGCGCAGCCAAGCCGATCGTACCAACTTTAATGCTGACGGCAATGTTTTCATCATTGATCAAACGAGTCGTGGTTGGGATGCCGGAGTTAGCTTGTCTCAAACTTTATTTAATATGAATGTTTGGGACGAAACACAAATCGCGGAGAAACGAGCGTATCAGGCCGAAGTGACTTATCTCAGCGCCCGCCAACAGCTGATGATTCGTGTTGTAAATGCATATTTTACGATTCTTGAGCGTGAAGATGATCTGGAATTCGCCATCGCTGAGAAAAAGGCCATTGAACGTCAGCTTGAACAAACCAAGCAACGTTTTTCTGTTGGGTTGACGGCAATTACTGATGTTCACGAGGCCCAGGCGCAGTTCGATAACGCCGTAGCTCGAGAAATTCAAGCCAAAAATGCAGTCGAGATCGCACAAGAAAGCCTGCGTGAAATTACCGGTCGATATCATGAAGACCTTGCCACGTTAGATACCGAAAGTTTTAGCCCGCAAAATCCATCGCCACAAGATGCATCGAAGTGGGTGCAAGTGGCGGAAGAAAAGAATCTCGACTTACTGGTGCAACGCGTTGCCGTTGAAATTGCAGAGCAGCAAATTGATGTAGCTCGAAATGGGCATCTGCCTACTGCTTCGCTGTCCGCATCACTGTCTACAAGTGATGGCAAGTCAGAGAGTCAAGGTACTGAAATTAAT
>DASSWH010000190.1:0-11510 GCA_035705175.1 Pseudidiomarina sp. | reverse complement strand
CCATCGAGCCAAACCTTTGCTGCACTGACATAGTAGTCGGTCCCTGCGTCGTCTCGTGCGCCTACCGCAGCAGGTAATCCAAAGGTTCGGTTTCGTTTATGTTGCAAGCCAACACTAAATTGCGGCAAATCACCATAGATTAAATCACCCGCCACACGATACTTGACGCCAAACACATCCTGCTTGAGTTCGCCGCCTATCGTGCTGAGATCAAACGTTTGTTTTGCCGCAGACAATTCAATCCGATTGTCATAAGTTAGGCTTACGCCCAGAACAGACAAACGAAAATCGTCTACGCTGACCTCAGACACAGACGCGGTTGCCCCCCACTGCCCTTCCTCAGCATAGGTCGAGAGCGTTGCCCAAGGTACGATACCACCTCCTGCACTCCCTTCTATTGTCGTGGCGCCGCCAGTCGCAATAAATCGGCCTTGGTCGGCCGCTGCAGGTAAGGTAATCAATGCTGCTGATACCAGTAAACTCGAAATAAGGAATCTATTTCTCATGAGCCAGTCCTTGTTGATAACGTCTTGTCCACTGCTCAAATTCAGTTGCGGTCAGTGGTCGACTAAAGTAAAACCCTTGCATCGTTTGACAACCAAGCTGTTGCAACCACCGCCAAGCGGCTTCATCTTCTACGCCCTCAGCGACAGTTGTCAATTGCATATCTTTAGCGAGAGCCAGTGTAGATCGAACGATCGTCTGGTCCGCTTGGTTGTGTTCTAACTCTCGAATAAATGAACGATCTAACTTCAACTCGTCTACAGGTAAGCGCTTTAATTGCGCCAATGAGGCATAACCCGTGCCATAATCATCGATTGAAATACGCATGCCGCTGCTGCGCAACTCAGTCAGTCGTTCTATTGCTTGCTCAATGTCTGCCATGATCGCTGATTCAGTGACTTCTAGCGTAACCAACTCGGGCTTCAATCCCCGCTCTTCAATGAGTCCACGGATAAAAGCCGGTAACTCTTCCCGCTGCAGATCGATAGCCGATAAATTAATCGCGACCATGAAAGGCAGACCAGCTTCGTGCCACATTTGTAACTGATCCAGCGCGGCCAAACAAACCCATTGCGTAATTCGGTGAATTTCACCCGTCTGTTCGGCCAGCGGAATAAACTCGTCTGGACGAATAATGCCGTACTCTGGATGGCGCCAGCGAATCAATGCTTCGGCCCCAATCACCGCTCCTGTCGCTACGTTTAACTTAGGTTGAAAATGTAATTGAAGTTCCTGCTTATCCACGGCGTCGGGCAAAGCCTGCAAAATCCGCAAGCGATGTAAATAATCTTCGTCCATACCTTGGCGGTAGGTGAGCAACGGTAATTTTTGCTGTTTCGCTTTGGCTGTGCACATCTGCACCCGGCGTATTAACGTATCAAAACTATCGCCATCATCTGGAAAACGCACTACACCAGCACGAAAATGCAATAAATAACGCGAGCCGTTGAGGTTAAAAGGTTGTTCTAACTGATCGAGCACGTGCTTTGCGAAATGACGCCAATCTTCATCGCGAATAGTCTCACTGACCAAAACAAACTCATCGCCGGCCAGTCGTGCCAACCACCAATCACCGGTCAATTGCTGCTGTAATCGCGTCGCTACCAATTGCAAGAGCTGATCACCAATACGCTGACCCAGGCGGTCGTTTAGTTCCCGAAACCGCGCAATATTGATTAAAACCATGACGCCTAAACCACCTTGGGCAAGGCGTTCTGTGAGTCGTCGACCAAGCAAAGAACGATTCGGCAAATCGGTCAACAGGTCATATTCGGCTTGATGCACAATTTGCTCTTCACGCTTTGATATTGCTATTCGCATTCCATCGAACACTGCTCCTAAATGTCCGAACTCATCATTGCGAGCGAGTTGGATCGGGCTTTGATAATCACCACGTTTAAGTTGTTCCGCTGCATCAGTTAACTGAGCGAGCGGTTGATTGATTCGACGCGCGGTGATTCCCGCAAATACGAGCGCCATCAGTAAGGTTGCAAGGCCAATTCCCACGTACTGCTGGCGTAATACATTAAATTCCGATGCAGCAGCTTCTCGATTGGCACTAAAAATCAGTACCACGTCACGCTCACTGACATAGCTCAACTGCGCAGCATTCAATTCTAACCAATGCGCGGCTAGGCCATGTTCTTCCAACCATGCGAGCCAAGGCTCCATACCTAGACCGATGATTGGCGTCAGGCTGGATTGAAAGGAGGGCTCTAAACTTGACGCAATTAATCGGTTTTCAGCCATGTCGACCAAAGTGATATCAGCGTTCGTAAGTTCCCGTAACGTTGACGCTAACTCATCATCAATCGCAAATCCGAGAGTCGCCCAGGCAATCAGATCAGGAGATTGAACGGGAGCTGTAACCAGTTGATACATGGTGTCGTCGGCGAACACCAGTACCGACGTATTCATTTCTTCGGTAAGTACCGATAATGGTGGCAGTAACTCAAGGTTATGCGTTGCTGCTATCTCCGTTCCCGACGGCGATTGTAAAACCATTAAATCAGTGTTGATGCGTTGACCGTGATTCACCAGCGCGGAAATGATCGTGTTTTCATCGCCACTCGCTACCGCCTCGCGGAAGCCAAAGTCATTGGTTAATACCTCCGCGGCTTGCAAAAGCTGGGCACCCCGAACAGCCATCAACTCACCGAATACGCGTTCAGAAACTTCAAGTTCGCGATTGACCGTTCGATCAGATTGATTGTTCGTCGCCAGCCACACCGCAACCAGCGAAATAACAAGAGCGCCACCAGCAAGAGTCGCAAATAAAACAATGAGCCGCCCTCGAAACGTTCTGATCATTCGTTACCTTTACGACGATTGAAACGCTCTTGTAGCGGTGACAGTTTGGGCGTTTCTTGTTGTTGGGCGACGACGGGAAGTTGCACCGTCATGGTGGTTGCTGAAGCATCAATCTCACGTTGAAACTCGTTCGTAATCGTATCGCTGAGTCCCGGATACCAAACATGCAACGTCGCCTGATCAGTGGATTGCCAATTCAGCTCAGCTTGACCATCAGCATTTGTCACCTGCGATACAGCATGCGGGCTGACGTAAATATAGGCACGCATATGGTCATGAATATTGCACCCGAGTACGACAATCCCAGCGGTGTTGAAATCAATCGTAGGAGCCTCTCGATTCGAATAGAGCGGCAATTCAAAGGGATTTGCTTCTGAAAAGGAGTAGACTTGATGGCGTATATTGTCAGAATTTGGAAACCGAACCGTCGTGCCAGTGGGTACTGTGAGCACAAAGGGATCAAACAGCGTTTCGACTTGATCCATAATGGCACCACCTGCTCGTGGTTGCTCAGCTTCCCCCGTCGCAACGCTAACCACTGCATCTGCCAACGGTTGGCCCTGTTGGTCGACGACGTTAACAATAAGGTTTTGTGCAAATGCGAGTGGTGTACTAGCTAAGGTCAATCCAACCAGAAGATTCGCAACAATTTGAATTTTCAGCATAGTGCCCCCATGCTTTGATAAAGACGCAATGATTCGCATCGCGACAGAACCGACTTTTGTTATACGCTCATTAGAGCAGATGCGATCGTAAGATACCAATCATTTACTAGGGGTAGCAATGTCAAAGTTTCGTACCGAAAAAGACAGCATGGGCTCCGTCGAAATTCCCGTAAATGCCCTGTGGGGAGCTCAAACCGAGCGAGCCCGACAGAATTTTCAACTCAGTTCTCTGCGTTTCCCTGCGGCATTTATTAAAGCTTTGGCTCGAGTGAAGTATGCTGCCGCTGAGGCAAACGCCGAGCTCGGAGTAATTGAATCCGCGCAAGCGCAAGCCATCAAGACCGCCGCCGGACAGATCGTGGCCGGTCAGCACCATGATCAGTTTCCTCTTGATATTTTCCAGACCGGCTCTGGTACCAGTACAAATATGAATATGAATGAGGTGATCAGTCATTTGGCTCAAGCAGCAGGTAGCTCTATTCATCCCAATGATCACGTCAATGCAAGCCAAAGTAGCAATGACGTCATTCCGACCAGTATTCTGGTGAGCGTCGCGAGTACGATCGTACAAGATCTATTGCCAGCACTTCATCATTTGCGAACGACGCTGCAAGAGAAAGCAGACGCAGTTGCGACCGTCGTGAAAACAGGTCGTACACATTTAATGGACGCCATGCCAATTACCTTGGCCCAAGAGCTGCTCGCTTGGGATGCACAACTTGCGCATTGCCAGACACAACTTGAACAACAACTCGAACAACTCTGTGAGTTACCACAAGGTGGTACTGCAGTGGGTTCAGGAGTCAATGCAGATCCCCAATTTGGCGAATTGGTTTGCGCGATGCTGTCCCAAACGACCGGTATTCACTTTAAATCAGCAAGCAACAAGTTCGCTGGTATTGCTGGACAAGAGGTAAATCTGCTCGTCGCCGGCAGTCTGAATGGTCTGGCTACAGTGATGTTGAAGATCAGCAATGATTTGCGATGGATGAACAGTGGCCCACTCGCAGGGTTGGGAGAAATTAGTCTTAAGGCGTTGCAACCGGGCAGTAGCATTATGCCGGGTAAGGTCAACCCCGTAATTCCAGAGGCAATAGCGATGATCGCAGCGCAGGTTAACGGTAACTATACCGCAGTCAGTACAGCTGCTCAGCAAGGTAATTTTCAGCTCAATGTCATGCTGCCGCTAATTGCATTCAAGCAGTTGGAAAGTATTGAATTATTGAGCAATGCAGCACGTTCACTAGCCGATCAAGCGATTGCTGATTTTACTGTCAATCAGTCACGCATCGACGAGGCGCTTGCGCGCAATCCAATATTAGTCACAGCGCTTAACAGCCGGATTGGTTACGATCAGGCCGCAGCTATCGCCAAGCAAGCTTATCAACAGCAACGGCCAATCATCGATGTAGCTGCGGAAATGACCGATATCCCGCGCAACGAACTCGAGCAACTACTGGACCCCAAAAAACTCACCAACAGCCAATAACCGTAAACGGTGAACAGTGAACAGTGAACAGATTGAGGATCTTCTATTCCCCAGTCACCATTCACTGTTCACTGTTCACTGTTCACTGTTCACTGTTCACTCATACTAGGAGGTTTTATGCATAGTTTGATTACAGGTGCCAACCGTGGCATCGGTCTTGCCCTCACCCGTCAATATCTCAGCCGGGGTGACGAAGTCACAGCCGTATGTCGGCAGGCGTCCGCGGAACTACGCGAACTCGACTGTACTATTATTGAAGGTATCGATGTGACTGATCCTGCAGCATTGGCGCAACTTCGTGACCAATTGGACGGCAAAGGTATCGATCTATTGATTAATAATGCCGGATTATTGCACCGCGAGTCGCTCGGCGACTTAAGCATCGACTCGATTCAAAAGCAGTTCAATGTGAATGCAATCGGCCCACTGTTGGTCACAGATACACTGCGGTCTCATTTGAAACGCGGCAGCAAAGTTGCCCTAATCACCAGCCGTATGGGATCAATGGCAGATAACGGCTCGGGTGCCTACTATGGCTACCGAATGAGTAAAGCGGCGCTGAATGCCGCGGGTGTATCACTGGCCAATGATTTAAAAGACGACGGAATTGCAGTCGGCCTGCTACATCCTGGGTTCGTACAAACCGATATGGTGAATCATGCGGGTGATATCAGTGCCGATGAAGCAGCGCAAAGATTGGTTCAGCGCATTGACGAATTGACGCTTGAAAATACCGGTTCGTTTCGTCACAGCAACGGCGAGTCTCTCCCATTTTAAGCTTTCGCCGTTGATAAAATAATCAATTATTCGCTTTTTTGAGCAATCGCACGTGAGGCGCGGTTATTTTGCGAAAAAGAGGTTGACGCTGCGCCCCCTGATTTGCATAATACGCGCCGCACTCACAGAGCGCAGTTTGTGATGTTTTTGATATGGCTACGTAGCTCAGCTGGTTAGAGCACAGCACTCATAATGCTGGGGTCGCAAGTTCGAATCTCGCCGTAGCCACCATTCAAAAAGCCCTTTGGGCGGACGTGGTGGAATTGGTAGACACGCTGGATTTAGGTTCCAGTGCCTCACGGCGTGAGAGTTCAAGTCTCTCCGTCCGCACCAACTCAAACTGACAGGCGATTAACACCAGTTGGGGTATAGCCAAGCGGTAAGGCAGCGGGTTTTGATCCCGCCATTCCCAGGTTCAAATCCTGGTACCCCAGCCATTTTTACCTCTGCTTGTTGCGGGGGTGGCGGAATTGGTAGACGCACTAGCTTCAGGTGCTAGCGAGCGCAAGCTCGTGGGGGTTCAAGTCCCCCCCTCCGCACCACTTATGGTGGTGACCAACAAGCAAACAAAGAACCGCTCACGCGGTTTTTTTGTACCTGAATACAAATCAACAGCGTTATTCGTCCATTCACTCCGTTCACTGTTAGTCCGTTCGCTGCGCTCTCTGTTTGTCCGTGCTTCGCACTGTTCAACGAACAACGAACTACGAACAGCGAAGCGTACGAATAACGAATTCAGTATCCGGTGGCCAGTTCGATCAGCTTTCTTTTCAACGGCGTTACTTGCTCCAGAATTTTCATTCCACCCGCTACCGCCAGTCTCGGTAGAGGCTGTTGACTGCTAAATCCGAAGTGGATCAAGTCCATTGCTCGCATCATGCGCTGATTGGCTGACACCCGCAGTTGACTGTATTCGGAGAACGCTCGTTCCAGAGTATGATGGCTGGCACGTTGCAACACTGTTACCAAAGCCTGCGCGTCCGCAAAACCTAGATTAACACCTTGTCCAGCCAACGGGTGAATACTGTGTGCAGCATCACCGACTAACACTGCGCAACCCTGTGCATGGTAGCGCAAGGCTCGCTGCCGGCGTAATGGAAAGTGCCCCCATTGCTGCAGATGAAAATCACCAATGTGCGAGCGAAATTGCCTTTCCAGTCGCTGTTTGACGTCGTTTTCAGTCTGTGGATGATGTCCTTGCGGCGCATAATCAATTAAGCAAGCTTGGTGCGTAGTCAGGGGTAGCAACGCATATGGGCCCGAATGGCGAAATACTTCCCACGTCGCAGCGGGTATCTCTTGCTCTGTGGTTACGTTGGCAAGTAAACAGCGCATGTCATAATCCCAACCGCGTTGCCCAATGCCAGCCAACTTTGCCACCGACGATTGAGCGCCGTCCGCACCAATCACCAGATCAAAGGGCATGGTGGTGCCAGCAACAGTACGTAATTGTCGCTCGGCCCAAAGAATCGACTCAACTGTGGTTTGAGTCTGCAAGGTTACATTCGATTCGGTTTGCAAACATCGCCACAATGCATGCTGAAGAGTGAGGTTTTCGATCATCGCCCCAAGAGTTGGCAGTGCGATATCTGAGGCATTGAATTCTAACCGTTGACCGTCTATCGACTGTACTGCCAAACTGGAGTAGTTGCACATTTTTGTTGCCGGAATGCAGGCCAGCACGTCCAACATTTCGAGCCAATCTAAGTTCGCGCGATGCACGGATGAAATGCGAATATCCCACTGCTCTGTTGGCGCCGACTCTAACGGCGAGTCACCGGCTTCGATGATCGTCACCTGATGCCCCGCTCGTGCGAGAGCGAGTGCACTGGCCGCTCCGACCATGCCGCCGCCAACAACAACAATTTGCATATCGATTCCTTCATTAGCCCGCGAGTTTCCCTCGCATAATAAAGAATACTGCTCCTAAAATACACAAACCGGCCCACAAGTAATCGAGCGTCAGCTTTTCTTTGAGATAAAAAATCGCAAACGGCACAAATACCGTCAGTGTAATAGCCTCTTGCAGTATTTTCAGTTGTGCGACGGTCATCACTTCATAGCCGATGCGGTTTGCCGGAACTTGCAGCAGATACTCGAACAAGGCAATTCCCCAACTCAAAAATGCAGCAATGATCCAAGGTTTCTCGGCGAGATTCTTTAAATGTGCATACCAAGCAAACGTCATGAAAACATTACTCAAGGTTAGTAATGTTATCGTGATAATATATCGGTTCATCAGTGTTTTTCTCTTCGACAAGGCTGTTATGGACACCCCACAACGCTCGGTGGTGATTGCATCAGTGCTCGTACTCAGCGCAGAACTCTGTTTTGCGGGTGTGAGTGCGCTGGTGAAATATTTGAGCACCGATTTACCCTCGGAACAACTCGTATTTTTCCGCAGTTTAATGGCCTTCGTGGTACTGCTTCCCTGGATGTGGCGGAAAGGCTCAGCGGCTTTCCGTACTCACGCTTGGCGCTTTCATCTGACCCGCGGAATCGCAGGTGTTGTGGCCATGTACTTGTTCTTCTATGCCATCGCTCACATCCCGCTGGCCCAAGCGACATTAGTCTTGCTGCTGTCGCCATTTCTCATCCCGGTTATTGGCAAGTTTTGGCTGCAGGAATATGTCAGCAGACAAACATGGTTAGCAATTGCGATTGGGTTTGTCGGCGTCTATCTATTTCTGAACCCCACCGCGAGTGAATTATCCCCCGTCATCTGGGTTGCATTTATCGCAGCTGTACTCGCTGCCTATACAAAAACCTTAATTCGAAAGATGTCGGCAACCGAGTCATCCAGTAAAATTGTTTTTTATTTTTCATTTCTTGCCACATTGATTTCCGCGGTACCACTGATCTGGCACGGTGAATCTATTGCTACCGAACATGGGTTCGCGATTTTGATTATGGGCGCATTGGCTGTAATCGGCCAATTGGCCATGACACGCGCCTACTCGCTGGCGCCGGCTGCGCGCGTCGGCGTCTTCACTTATAGTTCAGTCATCTTTGCTTCACTGATGGGGTATTGGTTCTGGAACGAACCCATTACTTGGTTCATGCTGGCAGGCGCCGCGGTGATCACACTGGCCGGCTACTTAGCTTTACGTTCTCGCCGCAAAGCAGAAATATAGGGTAAAGTTGGCAGTTCAGCGCGGTTCAGGCTAAAATAGCGTCCCTTTGAAGTTCTCCAGCTTGCAGTCAAAAATTGAGTGGCCAAAACGATGAGTAAGAAGTTATATATCAAAACTTGGGGTTGTCAGATGAATGAGTACGATTCAGCCAAAATGGCCGACCTACTCCACGCAACTCACGGTTATGATGTCGCAGCAGAGCCGGAAGAAGCGGATCTGATCTTGCTTAATACCTGTTCGATCCGCGAGAAAGCACAAGAAAAGGTGTTTCATCAACTCGGTCGCTGGAAAACGCTGAAAGACAAAAACCCGAATTTAGTCATTGGTGTTGGCGGTTGTGTGGCCTCTCAAGAAGGTGCGCATATTCGTGACCGCGCCCCTTATGTCGATATCGTATTTGGCCCGCAAACTTTGCATCGATTGCCTGAAATGGTCAAACAAGTACAAACCGATCATCAACCGATGGTTGATATTTCGTTTCCGGAAATCGAAAAGTTTGACCGCTTGCCGGAACCCAAAGCGGATGGCCCTTCAGCATTTGTTTCTATTATGGAAGGCTGCAGTAAGTACTGTACGTTTTGTGTGGTGCCCTACACTCGTGGCGAAGAGGTCAGCCGTCCGGTCGACGATGTCCTTTATGAAATTGCGCAATTGGCTGAACAAGGCGTACGTGAGGTGAATTTACTAGGGCAGAACGTGAATGCCTATCGTGGTGAATCCTTTGATGGGGGTATTTGTCGATTCTCGGAATTGTTGCATATGGTGGCTGCGATCGATGGTATTGATCGAATCCGCTACACCACATCGCACCCAGTTGAGTTTACTGACGATATCATCGAAGCCTATGCGACAATTCCAGAGTTAGTAAACCATTTGCACCTACCCGTGCAAAGTGGTGCCGATCGTATACTCACGCTAATGAAGCGCGGTCACACCGCTTTAGAATACAAATCACAGATCCGCAAACTGCGTAAAATTCGCCCAGATATTGCCATGTCGTCAGACTTCATTATCGGTTTCCCAGGTGAAAGCAACGAAGAATTCGAGCAAACCATGGATCTAATTCAAGCGATCGACTTTGATATGAGCTTCAGCTTTATCTACAGTGCCCGTCCTGGAACTCCGGCAGCTGACCTACCAGATGACGTATCTGAAGCGACCAAAAAGGAAAGATTGCAGTTGCTTCAACAGCGCTTGAATCAGCAGGCACACAACCATGCGCGACGTATGGTCGGTACCGAGCAACGCATATTAGTAACGGGGCCGTCGAAAAAAGATTTGATGGAAATGAGTGGCCGCACTGAAAATAATCGTGTGGTTAACTTTGTTGGCACTCCCGATATGATCGGAACCTTTGTCGATGTGCGTATAACCGACGTCTTTGCGAATTCGTTGCGTGGTGACGTGATTCGACGGGAACACGAAATGGGATTACGCGTCGATACGGCGCCCCGTACCATTCTTGCTCGACAAGGGGTGCAGCAACCCGACGAACTCGGTGTTACCACATTTGTGCCGCCGACAACGAACTCGAGTCATTTGTCTTAACCAGTTTTGAGGTTGCATTGAGCCCTGCTATAACGACTTTAGATATCACTTTAGAGCCCGTCGATTCGCGGCGATTAGCCGACTTGTGCGGGCCATTTGACGAAAATCTTAAGCATATTGAACGCCGTTTGGGCGTCGAAATATCGTATCGTCAAAGTCAATTTCGACTGTTAGGCCCGCGTCATACTGTTAATGCCGCAGCCCAACTGCTGCGTGACCTTTATGTCGAAACCGCCACGCTCAAAGGTGAAGACGGCGCTGTTTCCCCACAAACAGTGCATCTCGCTATTCAAGAGGCCAGTGTTTTAGAGCAGGACGAAAACATCGACCCTGCGGCCGAAAAAATGACACACATCAAAACGAAACGTGGACTCATCAAGCCTCGTAATCATAATCAAGCCGCCTATGTTCGTGCGATTCTCAGTCACGATGTCAGCTTTGGTGTGGGGCCAGCGGGTACGGGTAAAACATACTTAGCTGTCGCTTGCGCCGTCGACGCTCTGGAGCGTCAAGAAATTAGACGGATCTTGCTGACTCGTCCCGCGGTAGAAGCCGGCGAAAAGCTCGGCTTTTTGCCGGGTGATTTGGCCCAGAAAGTAGATCCTTATTTGCGGCCACTGTATGACGCACTGTTCGAAATGCTTGGCTTTGAAAAAGTTGAGAAATTAATCGAACGAAATGTGATTGAAGTTGCACCTTTAGCCTATATGCGTGGGCGCACGTTAAATGACGCTTTTATTATTCTTGATGAGAGTCAAAATACGACCTGCGAGCAAATGAAAATGTTTTTGACCCGAATCGGGTTTAATTCGCGGGCCGTAATTACTGGCGACATTACGCAAGTTGACTTACCTCGTGGTCAGAAATCGGGTCTTCGCCATGTGATTGAAGTTCTCAAGGATGTCGAAGCCGTTCACTTTACCTTCTTCCAAGCGACCGATGTTGTACGCCACCCTGTCGTTCAACGCATTGTTCAGGCATATGACCAATTTGATGAGCGTAATGCATGATCGAACTCGATGTGCAGATAGCATCCGCGTCCACTGTGCCCTCTTCTGCACAGTTAGAACGTTGGGTCAGCAC
>DASSWH010000189.1:0-4683 GCA_035705175.1 Pseudidiomarina sp. | reverse complement strand
TATGATCCAACGTTCGGCTATGAAGTGGCTGTGATCGTGCAAGATGGTTTGCGCCGCATGTATGGCGAAGGTGAAAACGTATTCTATTACCTCACCGTCATGAACGAGAACTACCAGCAGCCAGAACTTCCTGAAGGGGCGGAAGAGGGTATCATCAAAGGTCTGTATGAACTGGAGAAGCATGCTGTGAAGTCCGCCAAAGGCGAAGTCCAGTTGCTCGGTTCAGGCACCATTTTGCAGCAAGTTCGTGAAGCAGCGAAATTGCTCGCCGATGACTTTGGCATCAGTGCCACGGTGTATAGCGCGACTTCATTCAATGAGTTGGCGCGTGACGGCATGGATGTCGACCGCTACAACATGTTGAACCCGACCAAGAAAGCCAAAACCGCCTATGTAACAGAGGTTTTAAGCAAAGCGAAAGGACCCACTATCGCAGCAACGGATTACATGAAGCTGTATGCGGATCAAATTCGTGCGTGGGTACCGACCGCTTATCGTGTCTTGGGTACCGATGGCTTCGGTCGCTCAGACAGTCGTGAAAACTTGCGTCGTCACTTTGAGGTGAATGCGCATTACATTGCAGTAGCTGCACTGAGTGAGTTAGCAAAAGCGGGCACTATTGATGCCAAGGTGGTGACGAAGGCGATTAAAGACTTCGGCATCGATGTGAACAAAATCAATCCACTGTACGCGTAAGCGACGGGAGCGGAGGCACTTATGGCAGATTTAAAAGAAGTCCTAGCCCCGGATGTGGGAGGCGAAGCGGTTGAAGTCATCGAAATTCTGGTGAGCACGGGTGATGAACTCGCAGCAGAAGACTCGTTGATTACCGTTGAGAGTGATAAAGCATCCATGGATATCCCAGCACCTTTTGCCGGCAAGGTTGCCGAAATCAAGGTGAAGGTTGGCGATAAGATCAATGAAGGTGATTTACTGGCGATGTTTGAAGCCGTTGGTGATGCCGACTCAGGTTCGGAACCTGAACCTGAACCAGAGCCTGAACCAGAGCCAGAACCAGAATCCAAACCAGAACCAGAATCGGCTCCAGAGCCTGAGTCTGCTCAGGATGAGAGTGCAGGCGAAAGCAAAGTGATTGAAGTGAAGGTTCCCGACATTGGTGAATCGGGCGAAGTGGATGTGATTGAGGTTTTGGTCAAAGAGGGCGATGAGATAGCGGCTGAAGATGGCCTAATCACGCTGGAAACCGACAAAGCAACCATGGATGTACCGGCACCGCAAGCGGGTGTGGTTGAGTCTGTCGAAGTGAAGACCGGCGACAAAGTGAAGGAAGGCTCGCTAGTGATTATGTTGCGCGTGCAAGACGGGGGCAGCAAGCAAACAGCGAAGCCAGCGCCAGCACCAGCTCCTGAGCCAGAATCTGCCACTGATTCGAGCCAGAAAGCGGACAAGTCGAGCGACAGTAGTGAACAACGCAAACCACCAGTGCCTGATCATCCGTTGGATAAAAAAGGCAAAGCGGAGGGACTGGCTTATGCATCACCGGCAGTACGTCGGTTGGCACGTGAATTTGGTGTGGATCTGAATCAAGTGAAAGGTTCAGGTCGCAAAGACCGAATCATGAAAGAAGACGTGCAAGACTATGTGAAATACGAATTATCACGTCCGAAGGCAAACGCTGGCGCCGCGACGGGTGGTACGGGTGGATTGCAAGTGATTGCGCCACCGAAGGTCGACTTCAGTAAGTTCGGTGAAGTAGAGCAGGTGCCATTGACTCGGATCCAGAAAATTTCTGGGCCTAATTTGCATCGGAACTGGGTCACTATTCCGCATGTAACGCAGTTTGATGAAGCCGATATTTCTGAGCTGGAAGCATTCCGTAAGCAAGAGAATGAGCTGCAAGCGAAGAAGAAGGATGGCATCAAGATCACGCCATTGGTCTTCATCATGAAGGCGGTGGCGAAAGCCTTACAAGAGTATCCGGTCTTCAATTCATCGCTGCATGAAGATGGCGAAAGTCTGATCATGAAGAAATATATCCATTTGGGTATAGCGGTGGATACTCCGGGAGGTTTGGTGGTGCCGGTGATTCGTGATGTCGACAAAAAAGGTATTTATCAACTGTCGGAAGAGCTGATGGACGTCAGTTCACGGGCTCGCGACGGCAAGCTCAAAGCGCAGGACATGCAGGGCGGCTGTTTCTCGATTTCCAGCCTAGGCGGTATCGGTGGAACTGCATTTACGCCGATTGTGAATGCGCCAGATGTCGCCATTTTAGGTGTCTCGAAAAGTGAGATGAAGCCGAAGTGGAATGGCAAGGAATTCGAGCCACGCTTAATGTTGCCGTTGAGCTTGTCCTATGACCATCGCGTGATTGACGGAGCTGTGGCGGCGCGTTTTAGCGTCTATCTCAGCAACGTGTTATCAGATATCCGGAAACTGGTCTTGTAAAGTAAACAAATCGCTATGGGGCTGCTATAATGCGCCCCGTTTATCGAATCTGGTCAATGAACGAATCAAAGAGGTCGTCATGAGCAAAGAAATTAAAGCCCAGGTGGTCGTACTCGGTGCGGGTCCTGGTGGATATTCAGCCGCGTTCCGTGCTGCTGACTTGGGACTTGAAACCGTATTAGTCGAGCGCTATAGCACCCTTGGCGGGGTTTGCTTAAACGTCGGTTGTATCCCATCGAAAGCCTTGTTGCACTTGGCGAAGCACATTGAAGATGCCAAGCATCTGGGTGCTGAAGGTGTTGATTTTGGTACGCCAAAAATCGATCTTGACAAGATTCGCGAGCACAAAGAAAAAGTCATCGGTCAATTGACTGGCGGTTTGAGCCAAATGTCGAAAATGCGCAAGGTTACCGTGGTCAACGGCACCGGTGAATTCGCCAGCGACAAGCAATTGAAGGTGAAAGGTGATGACGGCGAAACCGTGATTAACTTTGAACACGCCATTATCGCGGTAGGTTCACAGTCCATTAAGTTACCTTTCGTACCACACGACGACGAGCGTATCTGGGATTCGACAGCAGCACTCGAGTTGCGCTTCATTCCAAAACGCATGTTGGTTCTTGGTGGCGGTATTATCGGTCTGGAAATGGGTTGTGTTTACAGCGCGTTAGGGTCAACCATTGATGTAGTCGAAATGACCGATCAATTGATTCCACCAGCGGATAAAGATGTCATCAAGCCGTTCATGAAAACCATGAACAAGAAGTTCGACAATATTATGTTGAACACCAAAGCGGCGAAAGTAGAAGCCAAGAAAGACGGGATCTACGTGACATTTGAAGGTGACGAAGCACCCGACAAGCCAGTTAAATATGACGCCGTGCTCGTGGCTGTCGGCCGTGCTCCAAACGGTAAGAAAGTCGGTGCGGAAAATGCTGGCGTGAAAGTGACTGACCGTGGCTTTATTGAGGTCGACAAGCAATTACGTACCAACGTGAAGAATATCTTCGCGATTGGCGACTTGGTCGGTCAGCCAATGCTGGCGCACAAAGCCGTTCACGAAGGTCATGTGGCTGCTGAGGTGATTGCCGGTAAGAAACATTACTTCGATCCGAAAGTGATTCCATCGATTGCTTACACCGATCCAGAAGTTGCGTGGGCAGGTCTCACCGAGAAAGAAGCCAAAGAGCAAGGCATCGAGTACGAAGCAGCGACCTTCCCGTGGTCTGCTTCAGGCCGGGCGATTGCGCAAGGTGCAACCGATGGTTTCACCAAGCTGATTTTCGATAAGAATAACCGCATTATTGGTGGCGCAGTTGTGGGTACCAACGCTGGCGAACTGTTGGGCGAAATTTGCTTAGCAATCGAGATGGGTTGCGATGCAGAAGATATCGCACTCACCATTCATGCGCACCCAACACTGCATGAGTCAGTCGGCCTCGCCGCCGAAGTATTCGAAGGGTCAATCACCGACCTGCCGAACAAAAAGGCTAAGAAAAAGTAAACGATCGTCTCATTTGCGATCAACGACCGGGGACATGCGCTGCATGCCCCGGTTTTTTATTGCCGCGCTCCCACCCATCCGCTATCGTACGGACAGTAAAAAGTGAACAGTGAATAGTGAACCGATCGAAGCTATGCGCTTAGCGCTATGTCGACCGGTTCACTATTCACTGTTCACTGTTAACACCTCGACTTTAACGGAGTACTCATGAACAAGATCAATACCCTTGCGCTTAGTGTCGCACTGGCCCTCGGCGTCGCCGCTTGCTCGCCACAGCAGAGCACTGAACAGCAGAGTCAAACCCAAGCTGCGGAGCAACAACAAGCGTTGACTTCAGGTCTGCGTCTTGAAGCTTTTGACACCAGTGTACGTCCTCAGGACGATTTGTTCTCTTATGTGAACGGCACTTGGGTCAAGGAAACCGAAATACCAGCTGACCGTTCACGTATCGGAGCTTTCACAGAATTACGTGATGAAAATCAAGAGCGTTTGCGTGGCATTATTGAAGCAGCCGCGGCAGCCAATCCAGAGCCGGGGAGTAATAAAGCCAAAATTGGTGACTTCTTCAAGAGCTATACCAACACTGAACTGCGAGATCGTTTGGGTGTAACCCCAATTGCAGCTGACCTTGAGGCCATTGCACAACTCCAGGATCACAATGCGATCGCTGCTCATTTTGCCAAATTAGCACAAATGGGCGTAGGCGCTCCGTTTGGTTTTTATGTGTATCCAGATGCGAAAAACCCAGAAATAAACGCGATGTACATGTC
>DASSWH010000188.1:0-4415 GCA_035705175.1 Pseudidiomarina sp. | reverse complement strand
TGAACGGCGCCGCCATGAGCAAGTTTCCCGAACAAAATTTCATTTGCTAACGGCTTTTTCAAATGCTCTTGGATAACACGTGCCATCGGCCGCGCTCCCATGGCTTTGTCATAACCTTTTTCGGCGAGCCATTTGCAGGCTTCGGCGTCTAACTCCAACGAGACATGTTTACGATCTAATTGAGCCTGCAATTCGCAAATAAACTTGTCCACGACTTGCTCAATCACTTCTGGTGATAGATGGTTAAACCAAACAATACTATCTAAACGATTACGAAACTCTGGTGAGAATAGTCGATTAATTTCGAGCATCGCATCCGGCGCATGGTCTTGTTGTTTGAATCCAATTGATTGCCGCACTGTCTCTTGCACACCAGCGTTTGTCGTTAAAACGAGAATGACATTCCGAAAATCAGCTTTACGGCCGTTATTGTCGGTCAAGCTGCCATGATCCATAACTTGCAATAGAATATTAAAGATATCTGGATGCGCTTTTTCAATTTCGTCCAACAGGACGACCGAATGCGGATGTTTGATCACACCATCGGTTAACAATCCACCTTGGTCATAGCCTACGTATCCTGGTGGCGCACCAATCAAGCGACTAACAGCATGTCGCTCCATGTACTCCGACATATCGAAACGCTGGAACTCAATACCTAAGGCCTTGGCAAGCTGCTGCGTAATCTCAGTTTTACCAACACCGGTGGGTCCAGCAAACAAAAAGGACCCAATCGGTTTTTGCTCATTTCCCAATCCAGAGCGCGATAAGCGGATTGATGCAGTTAATTGATCTATGGCTTGATCTTGTCCAAAGACAACCAGTTTCAAGTTTCTATCCAATTGCTGCAGCAGTTGCTGGTCGGTACGCGATACCGATTGCTCAGGAATTCGAGCGATTTTTGCGATGATCGCCTCAATATCGGCAACGCCAATCGTTTTCTTGCGCTTTGATGGTGGTAACAACCGCTGACTTGCTCCAGCCTCATCCAACACATCAATCGCTTTATCTGGCAAATGCCGCTCGTTGATATAGCGCGCTGATAACTCGGCGGCGGCACGAATGGCAGGCTGCGTATAACGAATGCCATGATGCGCCTCGTAACGCTCTTTCAATCCCTGTAAAATACGTGTTGTGTCATCAACAGAGGGTTCATTCACATCAATTTTCTGGAACCGACGCACGAGTGCGCGGTCTTTCTCAAAGATATTCTTATATTCGTTATATGTAGTAGAGCCGATACATTTTAACTCACCGCTCGACAACATTGGTTTGAGCAGATTGGAGGCATCCAAAACACCACCGCTCGCAGCACCAGCGCCTATGATTGAATGAATTTCGTCAATAAACAGAATTGCATGCTCATGTTCAGTGACTTCCTTGAGTAATTGCTTGAAACGTTTTTCGAAATCACCCCGATATTTGGTGCCAGCAAGCAAGCCGCCCATATCCAGCGAGTAAATCACCGCGTCTTGCATCACCTCAGGCACTTCATCTTGCTCAATTCGATAAGCGAGGCCTTCAGCAATAGCTGTTTTACCGACGCCGGCTTCTCCCACCAGTAGCGGATTATTCTTGCGACGTCTGCACAACACCTGAATACAGCGTTCCAACTCACTATCACGACCAATAAGAGGGTCAATTTTACCTTCCCGAGCCCGCGCGTTGAGATTCGTACAAAAACGTTTCAGATGGCTTTGTTGCTCGTCAGGCTGCCCCTCTACGGTATCATTTTCCTGCTGTTCTGGACGAGCATTTTCGTCATCCAGTTTGGTTAAGCCATGTGATAAAAAGTGGACAATATCGAGACGCGTGATGTCATGCTTATTCAATAAGTAAACTGCATGCGACTCTTGCTCTGAAAAGATAGCAACGAGCACATTAGCACCAGTTACCTCACTGTTTCCGGATGACTGCACATGGAACACCGCTCGCTGCAGTACACGTTGGAAGCCCAACGTTGGTTGGGTCTCGGTATCAACACCCTCAGTATCGAAGCTGGGGGTACTGCGCTCGATGTAACCGACTAATTCTTGCTTGAGTTGGTCAAATACTAACCCACAAGCACGCAAGGCTTGGGCGGCCTCCGGGTTCTCAAGTAATGCAAGGAGTAAGTGCTCCACCGTCATTAACTCATGACGACGATCGCGCGCCAATTTGAACGCATCGTTGAGCGAAATTTCCAGAGCTTTATTTAACATGACTACTCCTATTAATGACCAGACCACTCATTCGCGTTCCATCGAAGCCATCAAAGGATGGTCATGATTCCGCGCATACTGGTTTACTTGCACCACTTTCGTTTCTGCTATCTCCGCAGAGTAGACGCCACATACAGCACGCCCTTTATAGTGAATGGTCAGCATCGTATCGGTCGCCCGCTCCTGATCCATTCGAAAAAACTTGATGAGGACCTCGATCACGAAATCCATCGGCGTATAGTCATCATTGGTCAGTATGACTTTGTACTGTGGTGGCGGTTGTATCTTCGTCCGCTCGACACTTTTAACGGCACTTTCATCTGAAGGTGAACTGTTTGTCCGTTGTTGATTAACTACACTCACAATGACTCTTTCTCTTAGTTATAGACGTTGTCAGAAAAAAACGCTGATAAATTTACATTTTGTCCGACAGACAATCTTGCACACCACCAAATGTTCATAAAAGCAGCAACTTTTGCCTTGACACCGCGCATTTCTCACCTAGAGTAAAACATGGCGTTAACATTTGCTTTTTTCAAGCCAAGCAAATCAATTTACGCTTTCTAACAATAACTAAATTTAATATGCAGAATAAAGGATGTAGAAGTATGGCAACCGGTAAAGTCAAATGGTTCAATAATTCCAAAGGCTTCGGCTTCATTGAGGCGGAAGATCGCGACGGCGATATCTTTGCGCATTACTCAACCATTGAAATGGACGGCTATCGTACGTTGAAAGCTGGGCAAGACGTCGAGTTTCAACTCGAAGAAGGTCCCAAAGGCTTACATGCGACCAATATTACTCCAGTGCAAAAATAAAGCACCCTGAACACGTTCTTGACTCTGTGTTCAATCCTCTTAAAAACGCCGGCACATGCCGGCGTTTTCTCTTCAACTATCAATACCGAAATAACGGCGTAATTGATCACGTAAATTTGGCGGCGTTCCATGAATAGTGAGTGTATCGGTGGCTGTATCATAGATCACACGTTCGCCTAAAAGGTTCTGATCAAAACCAAGACTAAGGCCACCACCTTGCCCTTGAAACTTAACCAGTTTACGCAAAGTTGTGCGGTCAGTGGGGAATTCGTCGGCCAAAGTAGTTCCTGCCGCTTGCTTGAAATCAGCAAAACTGCGGCTACTCGGCACACGTTCTTGAAGTTGTTCAGATAAATCTTTCACACGCACCGGCTCACCCTGCTGCCATTGTTGATCGCACGCTTCATACACGGCTTGGCGTAACTGACGTGTCTGTTCCGCAGGCATCGCTTCACTGTGTGCAAAGGCTTGTACCGATTCAATGAGTTGTTGTGACTGCTTTTTCGCGTTCAATCCTTCTGCGCAACCAAGGAAATCGAGGAAAAAATCTGCAACTTTGCGACCAACACGTCCTTTAATAAAACTGATATACGTAGTTGATTCAGTATGTTCTTGCCATTCTGTGACGTTAATAACAGCAGCCAATTGTACCTTGCTTAAATCAAGCTGAGAGGAGCGATCGACTGATAAATCAGCAGCAATCGTAACACCGTCAAAACTCGGTAAATAGGCGACTACTAGATACGTTTGTCCTTGCTGTTGATAATGAGAAACCAATAAAAAACCTGGCTCAACGATGCCGTAATGTTGAAACTGATCCAGTAGAATCTTCGCCGCAACATGCGAAAAATCGATAAAAGAAACTTGTGCTTGTTGCCATTGCGTCAGTTGATTCGGAAAATCACTTTGTTGTTCAGGTGCAGCTTCATCTGCGGCGGTTAAGAAACGAGCATATCCTTTGCTCGGTTTCGCCTGAAACACATCGGTCAATTCATTCAACAAGTCTTGAACTTCGCTATCAATCGCCAGCGTATGCGGTGCAAGGCGAAGACCAATTTGGCTATCATTACTGTAAAATTGATGAATAATACTGTCGTGTATTTCGGCTAGCATAGCGAGTCGCTTTCCTTCCAATTCGGCTGTGTTAAGATGACCGGCATTCTAACACGTTGAGAAAAAATGCCATGCCGATTGTGTCGAAATATTCTGCTGAAACCCAACAAGAGCTTCTTGATCAAGTGATGGCTGTGTTATCCAGTGCACCTGCTGACTTAGCTTTGATGACTCTTGGAAATGCTGTGAGTAATACCATTGATCAGCATTATTCGTCAGCGCAAGCAGCACAGATTGCTGAACAATTCGGTAAAGTACTGCTACAATCGATGCAGAAACACGC
>DASSWH010000187.1:0-18233 GCA_035705175.1 Pseudidiomarina sp. | reverse complement strand
GCGATAGTTCACCGCCAGATGCAACTTTTGCCAGCGTTTGAATGGGTTGGCCTGGATTGGTGCTAACCAGGAAGCGCACCGAGTCAGTCCCCAGCGGCGTTGCCGGTGATTGCTCCTCGGCATCGATAGCAATAACAAATTGAGCGTGAGGCATATTTAATTGCTGCATGGAGGTGACAATTTCTTTGCTCAAGCGTTGGGCTGCCTGCTGACGACTTGCCGATAAACGCGCCGCAGCTTGACGATACTGGTTGGCTGCAGCTTTGACGTCGGCGTCGAGCTGCTCGGTATCCACCTGTTGATCGGCTAATGTTTTCAATTCAGCATTCAATGCTGCATGATGTTGCGCCAATAAGTGCGGCTCAACTTGATGTTTCCGTGCCAGCTTGACCGCGGTAGTCACGCGTTGTTCAAGTTGATGTAACTGCTCATCATCAAGCTCAATTTGATCGTGATAATGGCGTAGTTCACGCGCAGCCTCCTCAATTTGAACACCCGCGTCACGCAATAGCTGAACGGCTGGAGCTAAGCCCTCGTCAACGTCGAGTTGCGCCTCGAGGCGAGAGAGTGCGGTTTGAATCAAGCCATACGCATTGTTGTGTTCGCCATCGAACAATGCATTCAGCGCAAAGCTTGAATCCTCGACCAATGCAGCGCTGTTCGCCGCTCGTTTAAACTGTTGATCAATAATTTCATATTCGCCATCAGCGAGTGCGAATTCATCGAGCTCTTGTACTTGATAGGCGAGTAATTCATGGCGAGACTGTACGTCCGAGCTCTGCTGTGCCAACGTTTTCTGTTGTTTCCTGAGTCGATACCAGTGCTGATAGGATGTGCGTACGGCTTCGAGAAGCTGCGTATGTTGTGCATAGCCATCGACGATAGCCAGTTGCTGTTCGGGTTGAGTCAGTAATTGATGTTCATGTTGGCCATGAATATTAACCAAAAACGGCGCCAGTTCTCGTAATTGACCAACCGTTACAGGGTACCCATTTATCCATGCTTTAGAACGCCCCTCGGCGGTAACCACTCGACGCACCACGCAATCATCGTCATCGGCACAAAGTTCATGCTCTGCTAACCATCGTGAAGCAGGTGAGTCGATTGCCAATGTGAATGCCGCCACGACCTCAGCCTTATCGGTACCTGACCGCACCCACTCTGTATCCGCGCGATTTCCTAAGCATAAACCTAGAGCATCCAGCGCGATTGATTTTCCTGCTCCAGTCTCCCCCGTAATAGCGGTCATACCTTGAGAGAATTCGATGTCGAGTTGACGAACGACAGCAAAGTTGCGGATATGTAATTGGCTTAACATGGCTCACCTCAGATACTGGTTGTGCATACAGTATTTATACAGTATTTATACAGTATTTCAAGTGAGTCAAAAAAATTTAGAACAGGCGGCTACCCCAGCCGAGTTTGTTACGCAAAACGCGATAGTAGCTGTGGTCAGTAGGATGTACTAGGCGCAATTGTTTCGGGTGTTTACGAATCATGATGTGGTCACCGGGTTGCACCTTCATTCTTTTATGTCCGTCACAACTGATTTGCAGTAAATCGTTATCCGGAGCTGTGCGTAGTTGCACAATACTGGTAGCGGGAATCACGATAGGACGACTACTCAACGTGTGGGGAAACATCGGCACGAGCGATATGGCGTCTAGTGCTGGTGTGAGAATGGGGCCACCACCGGACAATGAATAGGCGGTAGAGCCCGTTGGAGTGCTGACAATTAAACCGTCGGAACGCTGGCTAAAGACAAAATGGTCATCAATAAAGACTTCAAACTCGATCATGTGCGCGACTTTATCAGAGTGCAGGACAATCTCATTAATCGCCCGTCCAACCATCGACGATTGTCCTTGGTGCATGATTTCCGCATGCAAAAGGAAGCGTTCTTCGACCTGATAGTCGCCAGCAACAACGGGTAACAGTTGGGCTAAGGCTTGATCGGGATCAATATCGGTTAGGAATCCTAAATTCCCCCGATTAATTCCAATCACCGCTAAATTGGCGTCACACAGTACGCGAGCCGCGCCCAGCATATTGCCATCGCCGCCAACAACGACGACAAGGTCGGTGTTGCCATCCAATTTATCAAGCGGGAGTACCTGCGCTTGTACATTGCCGAGTTGTTTGGCTGTGCGACTCTCAATCACGATGTGGTAACCCGCGGCCAGTAATTCGCGCTCGAGCAATTGCAAAGTGTCACGCGTTGCTTCGTGATTCACTTTGCCAATTAAGGCAATGCGTTGAAACGGTGTGCCTTGTTCGCTCATGGTTGATCCTTTCAATCTCAGCAGCAAAGTAATGATCGAATTAATTATCGAAAGTACTCTTGAAAGACGAGTCAATGCCCCCATCTCTCCGATTAGCCCAGTGGGGCAGCAGTCTGACCAGTTGACCCACTCAACAATTAAAAGATTAACGTGAATCTGGAATGAATCACAACTGCTTTCAATAGCTACAGAAACTATGAGTATCTAATTTATGAGCACGAAAGAATCAAAACCTACTGCAGAGCCATCAACCACGCAGCAAGTGGATGAGCAAACGCAAGCCCAAGCCCAAGCCACTGAAACGGTCGAAACGAACGGCGAAACAGAAACTGCTGAGCAAGACCCGGCAGGAGATGTCCTCAATGATCGAATTGCGGAGCTTGAACTGGCATTAGAGAAAGCAGAGCGTGGACACGCTGATGCCAATGAACGTGCAGTGCGAGCGGTCGCGGAAATGGAAAATGTAAGACGCCGCGCCGCAGCTGATATCGAGAAGGCCCATAAATTTGCGTTGGAAAAATTTGCTCAGGACTTGCTGACAACACTGGATAATTTTGAGCGAGCGTTAGCGGTTGCCGAGCAATCTGAAACCGTTGATAAAGCTTTCGTTGAGGGTATTGAATTAACGTATAAAGGCCTGCTAAACACCATGCAACGGTTTGACGTACAACCGGTAGGCGCAGAGGGAGATGTATTTAATCCTGAGTTGCACCAAGCCATGTCGATGCAAGCCGCGGCTGACCGTGAAAACAATACGATACTTGCAGTGCTTCAGAAAGGTTACACTCTGAATGGTCGGTTACTCCGGCCTGCCATGGTGATGATTGTGAAGAATTGATCGGCGATGGCGTCACATCGGTTTACCATGTCAAACGTATAAGTTGTGTGAAACGACCAAAACCAACCCATTAAGTTCAAATTTTTAGTTGTAATTTCAGCCCTCTTGGTTAATATCGAAGTGACGGGGTTTTGTATGTGATGGCGTTCCACATTCCCCTGATAAAATAATAACCAAGAAATCAAGGGCTTACAAACTATGACTATCTCTTCAGAGTGGAAGCGCAGCCGTCTCGCGTACGCGATCGGCTGTGTTGTTGCGGGTACTGCGTTCAGCGTACAAGCACAAGATGAGAACAATAATGAAGAAGCAAATGCGGAAGAAGCGCAAGAGCGAATTCAGGTATTAGGTTCTCGGATTCGTACCGACGGTCTCGATCAGGCTGCCCCCGTTGAAATTATTCTTGCCGAAGAAGCGGTCAGCCAAGGTATGGTTACCTTGGGTGATTTATTGCGTGCTTCAACGGTTGCTGCGGGCTCGAACCAGGTGACCGCGGCGGCATCAACAGCATTCGTTACGGCCGGTGGTACCGGTACTGAAACTTTGTCACTGCGTGGCTTAGGTGCAAACCGTACTTTGGTTCTTTTGAACGGTCGTCGCATTGGTCCGGCCGGTACGCGTGGCCAAGTATCAGCCTTCGACTTGAACATCATGCCACTGTCGGCAGTTCAGCAAGTTGAAATCTTGAAAGATGGTGCGTCATCTTTATATGGTTCTGACGCGGTTGCCGGTGTGGTGAACATCATCACTAAACAGGGCGATGAATCCAACTTCAATATTAACACCAGCCAACCCACTGAAGCGGGCGGCGAAACTTTACGGATCAACGGTACCTTTGGTCGTAGCTACGACAGCGGCTCATTCCGCGTGGTTGCGGACTTCAATAAAATTAATGAATTGGCCATGGGTGACCGTGAGTTCTTCAACTGTGCGCAAAACTATGTGTTTGATCCAGACACTGGTGAACGTGCTGATACCGTTGATCCACGTACGGGCGACTTCCATTGTGATGACCTCCTGTGGGGACATGTGTGGATCTATGACTACGCCGGCGACGATAGTAACGTTCCGGGTGGTGCATTAGCGCAATATGATTACGATGGTGATCTAGGTCAGTATGTTCCGAGCTTTAATGATACGGCGAATGACCCAGCGGATATGCGCACGCCAGAAGGTTGGTATCCAGTTGCGTACGATCAACCCTCTTACGGGGTCGCAAACGCAGATCATCCTTTCCAAGATCTTGAGAGTTTATCGCCAGAACAAGAAATCGCTACACTCTTCGCGAACGGTGAATTCTGGGCATCAGATACGATGACCGTATACGGTGAAGTCTTGTTGAACCGTCGCAAGACCACCACCAACGGCTATCGTCAGTTCTGGAACTATCAGTACAACGAAAACTTCTTTGCAGGTAACTCGCTGTCTGAAGGCTGGACTGGTGCGCAGTGGTTTTCTCCAACCGCAATTACCGATCATTCAGGTTCTGAAATCACCGTTGATTACCGTCGTTTTGTAGTGGGTGCTGAAGGCTACCTCGGTGACTGGTTCTGGGATGTGAATTATCAAGATAGTCGCAGCGATGGTGACTATAAAAATAAAATCATCTTCGGTGATGCGATTTATGATTGGAACTTCTCAACAGGTTCTTGTGAAGGTCAAACGACCTCCTATCGTGGTGTCGATTGTATCGACGTACCATGGCTTGATCCTGAGTTCTTAGCGGGTAATATCACTGGCGATGTTCGTGACTTCTTGTTCGGTACAGAAACCGGCAACACAGTTTATGACCAACGGACGGTCGAAGCGGTGATCACGGGTGACCTGTTTACTTGGGAAGCGGGTACCGCGGGCGCTGCATTTGGTGTTTCCTATCAGCAAGATGAAATCGTTGACACTCCTGGGGAACATACTCTGAATGCCAATACCTGGGGTTCTTCATCAGCAGGTATCACGGCAGGTAAATCGAGCACTAAAGCCGTGTTTGCTGAAGTGAGCATTCCGTTGCTACGAGACATGGCGTTCGCAGAGCGTTTGGAATTAACCGCATCTGCGCGGTATACCGATGTTTCAACCTATGGCGGTGACTCAACCTATAAAGTAGCAATGAACTGGTTAATCAGCGATGGTTTCCGAGTCCGAGCATCGCAAGGTACATCGTTCCGTGCTCCGGCGTTGTATGAACTCTATCTCAATGACCAAACGGCATTTGCGAGCCAGCGTCAAGTTGATCCATGTATAAACTACGGCGTCGAGTTTGAACGTCAAAACATATCTGAGTTGGTTCGTGATAACTGTGCTGCAGATGGAATTCCACCAGACTTTAGTGGTGGTGCCATTTCAGCAACCGTATTCACCTCAGGTGGCTTAGGGCAGTTAGAAGCGGAAACGTCAACAGCACGTACCGCGGGTATCGTGTGGTTGCCAGAATGGACTGACTTCAGTGCAAGCGTCGATTACTTTGAAATCGAAATTGATGGCGAAGTAACGTTGCTCTCGGGTGGACAAACCGTATTCGGTTGTTACTCGTCTGAAAACTTTGAGTCAGAACCATTGTGTGACAAGTTTATTCGTAACGAGACAGATGGACGTGTGGAAGAAGTCTATACGAACTATCTGAACATCGCGAATCAAACCAGCCGTGGTATTGATATTCAATTAAACTACCCAATCCAAACGGATTTTGCTGATTTCAATTTCACCTATGAGCATACGGTACAACTTGAATCTTCAAGTCAGTTGTTCCCAACGAGCGACGTGATTGGACGTCAGGGCGAATTTGGCTCACCAGAGCATGTCGGAAACTTCCGTGCGGCGATGATGCTCGACGATTGGGAATTCAACTGGACTGCGCGTTACATTGGTTCGGTTTCTAACCATGAGCGTTATGGTCTTGGTGAGTACCGTGATGATGCAACATTGTTCGGCACCCCTGTACGTGTAGTGCTGGCAGCCGACGCTGTGATTTATCACGCCTTCTCGGTTACGAAAGAGTTCCGTGAAGAGGGTCTGGATGTCACTTTAGGTGTGGCGAACTTGTTCGACAAAGAACCGCCTAAAGCTAGTTCGATCGGTGGTGTGACTCGTTTAGGTAACACTGCGTTCTATAGCCAGTATGACTGGTTAGGTCGCCGTGTATTCTTGAACTTGTCTTATCAGTTCTAATCTCGGTTTAACCGTGAATCTAAAATGCCGACGCCTTGTCGGCATTTTATTTTCCGGCATACTGAACGTCTTCATTTTAAATAGAAAGAGTCCTGATTATGCCTCGCGTACTAGCGAAACCGGATACCTTGAATGAGCTCAATGAAAACTTTCAACAACATCGGCTCGAACAACCGGTATTCTTGAATTCGGTTCCCAAGTGTGGAACCCATTTGTTGCGTAATATTTTTCGGATGTTTGTTCCAGTCGATCAACAGTATCACGAGCAATTCATCCAAATTCCTGTATTGAATCAACATTTAAAAGCCTTTGAGCCAGCTCAGCCAAAGTTAAGTTGGGGGCATTTGTTATTCTCAGATACCTCGGCCATGGCATTACATCATGTAAAACATATTGTTGTAGTGAGAGATCCATTCGATTGGGTTTTGGCGCGTGCTCGATTCTTCCTGTCTGATAATTTTCAGGGCAATATGGAAAATCTCAAAAGCGGGCGAGTAACCGTCGAAGAAGTGTTAAATATGATGATTTTCGGGATTTACCAAAAAGCCCCAACGCTGTCCGAAATATTTACGCATAACGCCACCGCATGGTTGGGAACAGGCATCCAACTGGTGCGCTATGAAGATGTCATTAAGCATCTCAAAGCGCTGGATAAGCCGGAAGCAGAAGTGTATTTCAAAGAGTTATTGAGCGGTTTGAACTTGCCTGAATGGCCGACGGATTGGCGTGAACGAGTCGAAACGGGATCAGATCGAGAGCAGAGTGGAACTTACCGTGATAATTTAAAGAATACCGCATTTGAGATTCCAAATGAGTTACCGGATATTCAGAAGCAGCTAGTTGAGTACGCGGCGCCCGGTCTGCGTCGACTGCTGGGCTATTATTGAGTTCAGCTAAAAGTTACGAGTGACTCGCTAGTAGAAGAGCGTAGATCGGTGTTTGCTAGTCACTAGCAACTAGCAACTAGTAGCCAATAGCCAATAGCCAATAGCCAATAGCTAAAAACGTAAATGTAAGACCTCATCACTAAGAAAAATAAGAGGGGAGTTATGAATAAGCGTCGTAAAATTTTAATCGTCGGCGGTGGTTCTGCCGGTTGGATGGCTGCTGCCTATTTAAATGCCGCGCTGAATCAACGTGGCGAGAATTCGCGCGTCGATATTGAGCTGCTGGAGTCGCCGGATACACCACGGATTTCAGTTGGTGAAGCCACCATACCGTCGATGAAGCATTTACTGGCGGCTATTGGTATTAAAGAGTTTGATTTTATGAAGGCTTGTGATGCAACCTTCAAACAATCGATTCGCTATACCAACTGGGTTCATAACGACAAATCTTTTTATCACCATCCTTTTTCTAGTATGCGGATTCATCCACTCGAACGCGCAGGCCTCGATTGGTTGGCCAGTGATCAAAGTATTCCATTTATGGAAACGTGTTCCGCACAACCGATTATTTGTGAGTGGGGCTTGTCACCGAAAATGCTTGGTGAGTGGGATATGGGTGCACCGCTCAATTATGCGTATCATATGAATGCGCAAAAATTTGCGGATTATCTACGTGATTTCTCAACTGCACGAGGCGTGGTGCACACCATGGAAAATATGGTGGAAGTCGTCAAATCAGCAGATGACCGTATTGCATCGGTGACGACCGATAAAGGACGAGTGATTGAGGCAGATATTTTTGTTGATTCGACGGGCTTTAGTGCGCAATTAATTGAAAAGCAAATGGGTGTTGGCTTCGAAGATTGTAGTCAATATTTATTGTGTGATCGCGCGGTTACCATGCATGTGCCTTATGACACCCACTTCCCAGGTATGGTGCGGCCCTATACGTCGGCGACCGCGTTGTCTAATGGTTGGGTGTGGGACATCCCGATGAGCAATCGCCGCTCGGTTGGCTATGTTCATTCCAGTGCTTTTATTTCGAAAGAAGATGCCGAGCGTGAGTTGCGTGCATACCAAGGAGGCAACACCGATAATCTGGATGCTCGGTTTGTTCCGTTTAAAGTCGGTCGCCGCAAGCAAATTTGGTCAGGGAATGTTATTGCGATTGGCCTCGCTGGTGGGTTTATCGAACCACTCGAATCCACTGGACTGTATTTAAGTGATCTAGGTGCGGTACTGTTAGCTGAACATTTTCCGTGGGACGAGCACGGTATGGATGTATTGGCTAGCCGCTACAATCGTATTATGTCGAATCGCTTTTATGAAATTCTTGACTTCATCAACATGCACTATTGTTTAACGAAACGAACGGACACGGAGTTTTGGCGGACGGTACAGCAACCTGAGCATATTAATGATCGCTTACGAGCGAAGTTTGAATTCTGGAAGGTGAAACCACCGACCCAACATGATTTCCAAGACCAATGGTTTATGGGAATGTCGCAACAACCTCAAGCTGCCGAGTTAACAGGTGGTGATATGCGCCCAGCCGTCGATACCGGTGGATTGTGGAATCATGAAAGCTACGAATGTATCTTATATGGAATGGAGTTTTTAAAAGACGAGTGTGATCGTTGGTTTGGTACCGACCGACCGCAGACGAAAGTTCATCCGGCAATTATTCAACGCTTACAACAAGCTAGGCAAAAGTTACCTCCACATCATATTTGGCTGCATCGAGTGCTCGGTATGCAGCCTTATCCAACCGCATATCGGCCGCACGGCTGGTAAAAATAATTGCGTCTCTAACTTGTTTTTCACGATGCCAGCCCCATTAAGTAGGCATCGTGAAAAATAACCCTGTATTGGGTGTTGAAATATCCAAACGACACCCTATATCAGAGGTAACAAACCACATTTTTGTTTAAAGGTAGTTGGAGACGAATTATGGGTAAAATTATCGGTATCGACTTGGGCACCACCAATTCATGTGTTGCTGTGCTCGACGGCGGCAAGGCGCGGGTTATTGAAAATGCTGAGGGTGATCGCACCACTCCTTCGGTTGTCGCGTACACCGATGACGGTGAAATTTTGGTGGGCAGTCCAGCGAAGCGCCAAGCGGTCACAAACCCAAATAACACATTATTTGCGATCAAGCGTTTAATTGGTCGTCGCTTCCAAGATGAAGAAGTGCAGCGTGACTTAAACATCATGCCCTACAAGATTGTCGGCGCTGACAACGGTGACGCATGGGTAGAGGTCAATGGTGATCGCAAGGCGCCACCACAAATCTCTGCTGAAGTATTGAAGAAAATGAAAAAGACGGCAGAAGACTTCTTAGGTGAAAAAGTAACTGAGGCGGTCATCACCGTTCCTGCTTATTTTAATGATGCCCAGCGTCAAGCGACCAAAGACGCGGGTCGCATTGCTGGTTTAGAAGTGAAACGTATCATCAACGAGCCTACCGCGGCGGCATTAGCCTACGGTATGGACAAGAAGTCTGGTGATAACGTTATTGCGGTCTACGACTTAGGTGGCGGTACTTTTGACATCTCAATTATTGAGATTGATGAGGTAGAAGGTGAGCATACCTTCGAAGTACTCGCGACCAACGGTGACACACACCTGGGTGGTGAAGATTTTGATAACCGTTTGATCAATTACTTAGTCGAACAGTTTAATAAAGACCAAGGTATCGATTTACGTAAAGATCCGTTAGCGATGCAGCGTCTGAAAGAAGCAGCTGAGAAAGCGAAGATTGAATTGTCATCAGCGCAGCAAACAGAGGTAAACCTGCCGTATATTACTGCGGATAATACAGGTCCGAAACACTTAGCGATTAAAGTGACTCGCGCAAAACTCGAAAGTTTGGTCGAAGATCTGATTGTGAAGTCGTTGGAGCCCGTGAAGCAGGCGCTGAAAGACGCTGACCTCTCTGTGAGTGATATCCAAGATATTATCATGGTCGGTGGTCAAACTCGGATGCCTAAAGTCCAGCAAGCTGTGACTGACTTCTTTGGTAAAGAACCACGTCGTGATGTGAACCCGGATGAAGCCGTTGCTGTTGGTGCCGCGGTGCAGGCGGGTGTCCTGCAGGGCGATGTAAAAGATGTATTGTTGTTGGATGTTACGCCACTGTCATTGGGTATTGAGACCATGGGCGGTGTAATGACCAAGTTGATCGATAAGAATACGACGATACCGACTAAGCAATCACAGTCGTTCTCGACCGCAGATGATAATCAATCAGCAGTAACGATTCATGTGTTACAAGGTGAACGCAAACGCTCTAGTGATAACAAATCACTCGGCCAGTTTAACCTTGAGGGCATTCGTCCAGCGCCACGTGGCGTGCCGCAGATTGAAGTCACCTTCGATATCGATGCTGATGGTATTCTGCATGTGTCTGCTAAAGACAAAGATACCGGCAAAGAGCAGAAGATTACGATCAAGGCTTCATCAGGTTTAAGCGATGATGAAGTTGAAAAAATGGTACGCGATGCTGAAGCGAACGCGGAAGAAGATCGTAAGTTCGAAGAGATGGTTCAGGTACGTAATCAAGCTGACAGTCTCGCCCATGCAACGCGGAAACAACTCGCGGAAGTCGGCGATAGCTTAGCTGCAGCGGACAAGGAAAGTATTGAAGCTGCCATTGCCGAGTTAGAAACTGCAGTGAAGAGTAACGATAAAGAAGCTATCGAGGCAAAACAACAAGCTTTGATTGAAGCGTCTGGCAAGTTGATGGAGGCTGCGCAGCAAAAGGCTCAACAGGCTGACGCTGGCGGCGCAGACGACGCGAAACCAAGCAACGATGATGCGGTTGACGCTGAGTTTGAAGAAGTTAAAGACGATAAAAAATAATCCTACTCCCGCGCGGAGTTAGGTCAAAAGCGCACGGGGGTTGCCGCATCGGTGGCCTCCGTGTGTTTGTATGCGATGAACACAAAGTAATTGAGTGGATGACGCAAGATTATGGCGAAAACAGATTTCTACGAAGTACTCGGAGTCGGCAAAGACGCTGATGAGCGCGAGATAAAGAAAGCCTACAAGCGCATGGCGATGAAGTACCATCCTGACCGTACCAAAGGCGACAAAGACCTCGAACTCAAGTTCAAAGAGGTTAAACAAGCCTATGAAGTGCTGATGGATCCGCAGAAGCGTGCAGCGTATGACCAATATGGGCATGCTGCGTTCGAACAAGGACAAGGTGGTTTTGGCGGCGGTAGCGCTGGTGGTGCCGACTTCTCAGATATCTTTGGCGATGTCTTTGGCGATATTTTCGGTGGTGGAGGCGGCCGTCGTGGGCGTCCGCAAGCACAGCGTGGTGCTGATTTGCGTTATAATCTCGAATTGTCCCTCGAAGAGGCTGTACGTGGTAAGGAAGTCGAATTAAAGATTCCAAAACTGACGGCGTGTGATGATTGTGACGGTTCCGGCGCACGTAAAGGCTCGTCTGCAGAAACCTGTGGTCACTGTCACGGCGCCGGTCAAATTCAAATGCGCCAGGGATTCTTTGCGGTGCAGCAAACCTGTCCACATTGTCGTGGCCGCGGCAAAATCATCAAAGATCCATGTCGTACCTGTCATGGTGATGGTCGAGTCGAGAAAACCAAAACATTGAGCGTGAAAATACCTGCTGGTGTGGATACGGGTGACCGCATTCGCTTAAATGGTGAAGGTGAAGCCGGCGAGATGGGCGCTCCAGCAGGCGATTTATATGTTCAGGTGCATGTTCGAGAGCACAAAATATTCCAACGCGATGGTAATAACCTATACTGTGAAGTACCGCTCAGCTTCACCACCGCTGCACTGGGTGGTGAGATTGAAGTGCCGACACTCGACGGTAAACTGAAGTTGAAGATCCCGACCGAGACGCAAACTGGGAAACTATTCCGTCTGCGTGGCAAGGGCGTACGTTCCGTTCGCACTGGTGCGGTCGGCGACTTAATGTGTAAGGTGGTCATCGAGACTCCTGTGAACCTGTCGGATAAGCAAAAAGATTTGCTCCAGCAGTTGAATGATTCGATGGGCACTGGCAGAGAAGCGGCGAAGTATCGGCCGAAAGAGCAGGGCTTTTTCGACGGAGTCCGTAAGTTTTTCGATGATTTAACGAACTAATTGCTCAAGAGCGCCTATAGTGACTAGCTACTAGAAGAGCGCAGAGCTGCGTTTGCGAATAGCTATTAGCTAGTAGCCAAGTAGCAAGGGAGAACAGTATGTGGAAATCGATTGGACTTGCAGCAGCCTCAGCGTTGTTAGTGTTTGGTTGTACTCAATCTCCAACCGGGCGCAGTCAATTCAAGCTGTTTTCTTCGGATGAAATGGCGACGTTAGGTAACCAAAGCTACGCGCAAATTAAAGACAAAGAAAAAGTCAGCACAGACCAAGCGCTAATCGGCTATGTGCAGTGTATTACCGACGACTTGGTAGCGGTGTTACCGCAACCGTGGCGTGACCTGAATTGGGAAGTCACTGTGTTCGACAATGAAGCCGTGAATGCCTTTGCATTACCGGGCGAAAATATTGGTGTCTATACAGGCCTGATAGACGTTGCTGAAACACCCGCTCAACTGGCCGCTGTAATTGGTCATGAAATAGGTCATGTGATTGCTGAGCACGGTAATGAACGAATGACTTCAGAAGTTGCCGCAGGCGTTGGTTTAAGTCTGGGGGCTGCTTGGGTCGGTCAAGAGTTGGAAGGTGATACCGCTGCGATCGTCATGGCCAGCCTCGGGGTAGGAACGCAGTTGCTCTACATTTTGCCTTATTCACGCACGCATGAATCGGAGTCCGATCAACTCGGTATGGATTACATGGCTGCCGCAGGTTACGACCCAGCTGGTGCGGCGCAACTATGGCGCAACATGGCTGAGCAGGCGGGGCCTAATCCGCCAGAATTTTTATCAACTCACCCATCCCCACAAAGTCGTATTGATGCGTTAGAGGATTATCGCTCGCAGGTGCAAGCGACCTACCAAACAGCTATTGCGCAGCGTGGTCGCCCTAATTGCGTGAAACCGACGTAACGGAATATCTAAGAGCAAACTGATCTTTTTCGGCGGCGCCCACGATTGTTACAGTGGGCGTTTTGCTTTTCACTGCAGCAGTCGGATTCTTTCTTATGATAAAAGCTTGGTTTGCAATTCCATTTTGGCAGCGTGTTCTGGGTGCTTTTGTACTCGGTGTGGGCATTGGCGTGGTGCATCCTGATGTCGCCATACTTCTGCAACCGCTGGGTACGCTGTTTATTAATGCTATCAAGATGGTGGTGGCGCCGCTTATTTTGACGGCTATCGTCAGTGCGATCCTACAATTGCAGGGTGGCCAAGGACTGGGCAAACTTGGAGCAAAGACGGTTGGGATGTTTTTGCTGACCGCTGTCATTGCGAGTTTGATTGGTTTATCTGTCGGGAGTCTATTGGATATCTCGCCGCAAGGTGAACTGCTCGCTCAACCCGATTATGTCCCTAAGGACGTGCCTGGACCCGCAACTGTTTTTCTTAATTTTATCCCCGTCAATCCGTTTGCCTCACTCGCTGAGGGCAACATTCTGCAAATTGTGATTTTTGCTGCCTTAGTTGGCATGGCGATTAATGCGTTGGGAGAGGTGGCCACGCCTCTTGGTGCTATCTTTAAGAGCGGTGCGCAAGTGATGTTCAAGATCACGAAGTGGGTACTTGAATTGACTCCTATTGGTGTTCTCGGTTTGATGGCTTGGACAGTGGGAAGTTATGGTTTAACAAGCTTGTGGCCCCTAGCTGCATTTATTGGGGCGATTTATTTGGCCTGTTTGCTGCACATTATCTTGGTATACGGCACCATCGTAAAGCTCGCCGGATTGTCGCCATGGTATTTCTTTAAATCCGTATTCTCGGCGCAAGTGGTGGCATTTACTACCTGTAGTAGCTTCGGTACGATTCCAGCTGCGCATCAAGCAATTACCGAACGTTTGGGCGTCACTAAAAGCTATGCGGGCTTTGTCTTACCGCTTGGTGCTACTATTAATATGGACGGTTGTGGTGGAATTTATCCGGCAATTGCGTCAATCTTTATTGCACAGCTGTATGGCATTCCCCTTGAGTGGATGGATTATTTACTGATCACACTGACGGCGACACTCGCCTCAGTGGGTACGGCCGGGGTGCCGGGTACCGCAATGGTCATGCTAACGGTCACCTTAAATGTGATTGGCTTACCGCTCGAAGGTATCGCCTTTATTGCTGCTATTGACCGGGTGATCGATATGATTCGAACCGCTACCAATGTGTCGGGCGATATGGCAATAGCTACACTGCTGGGTCGCGAAAAACAGCTCGTAGCCAGCAGCCAGTATCGGTTTTAGAGGGAGATAGATAGGTGAGAATTGGAGTATTTGGCGCCTCTGGGCGGATGGGACAGGCCGTTTTACGTGAGTTAGACGACACTGCTGGTGTCAGCGCCGCTGCAGCCCTGGTTCACGGGCACTCTAGCCGTCTGGGCGATTTTGCCACCGACGAACTGCACTATCAGACCGCGCAAGACATTGAACCGGAGCAGGTCGATGGCTTGATCGATTTTTCGTTGCCGGCAGCACTGGCCGAAAATGTAAGAACAGCAGAGCGACTGCAAGTGCCCTTGGTGGTTTGTACAACAGGACTGAATGATGCTCAACAGCAACGGTTGCACCAAGCCGCGCAACATATTCCAGTGCTCTATGCTGCCAATACTAGTCTTGGCATCACGCTGTTAAAAGAACTCGTTTCGATAGCGAGTCAAGCCTTGCCTACTGCAGATATCGAAATCGTTGAGGCGCATCATCGTGCGAAGCGCGATGCACCCTCAGGGACCGCGTTGTTATTGGGGCAGGCAGCTGCGCATGGACGCCAACAAGATCACGCCGCAGTGAGTGCCGGACTACGTGCAGAGGGCATTCGTGAGCCTGGTTCTATCGGTTACGCGGCTATTCGAGCCGGCGATATTATCGGTGAACATACGGTGTACCTCGTCCAAGCTGGAGAGCGTGTTGAGCTAACTCATCGGGTGAGCAATCGCCAAGTGTTTGCCGCTGGCGCTGTGCATGCAGTGCGTTGGTTAGAGAATAAGCAAGCCGGTTTCTATCAGATGAATGATGTACTGAATCTGCATTTTGCACTGAAACGCTAGGGTCAAACCGCAGACAAAATCGGCTGGACGATGGCCTAGAATTTCTGTAACATATCGCCAATTTGCTAGCTCATGCTGGTAAGCTGAAAACGCGCACTCCGGCGGTTGTTATGTTTAAGCTGGAGCAAGGTAATCAACGGGGAAGTCAGTACTGATTCACCCGTTTTTTTATGTACGGAGGTTAGCCTTGAGTATTCTAGCGAGCCATTCAGCAAGTAAGGCCATTTTGGTCCTTGCCGATGGTACTGTTTTCCACGGCACTGCAATTGGTGCCGGAGGTAGCGCAGTTGGTGAAGTTGTTTTTAATACCGCAATGACTGGCTATCAAGAAATTCTTACCGACCCCTCCTACGCTGAACAAATTGTTACTCTCACTTATCCCCACATTGGTAATTACGGCACCAACCACGAAGACGAAGAATCCAACCGAGTCTGGGCGAAAGGTTTGATTATTCGTGATTTGTCGCTAAAAGCGAGTAATTTTCGCCGCGAGCAATCGCTAGGTGATTACTTACGACAGCGTAATGTGGTCGGCATTGCCGATATTGATACCCGTAAACTGACTCGGATTTTACGCGAGAAGGGTGCGCAAAATGGTTGCATCATGGCGGGTGATATTGATGTCGATGCCGCACTAAAACAAGCACGAGCGTTTCCTGGTTTGAAAGGGATGGACTTGGCCAAGGAAGTCACCATAAAGACGCCTGTTGAATGGCTCGGTCAGAGTTGGCAGCTTGGCAAAGGGTTTAGCACGCTAGAAGAGCCTAAGTTTCACGTTGTTGCTTTTGATTATGGGTGTAAGCGCAATATTCTACGGATGCTTGCAGACCGCGGCTGTAAGGTTACTTTAGTGCCAGCGCAAACCCCTGCCGATGAAGTCTTGGCGATGAAGCCAGATGGTGTATTTTTATCGAATGGGCCCGGTGACCCCGAGCCGTGTGATTATGCGATTCAGGCCATCAAAGCAATCATTGCAGCAAAAGTACCGGTGTTCGGTATTTGTCTTGGGCATCAGTTATTAGCACTTGCTAGCGGTGCGACGACCATGAAAATGAAATTTGGTCACCACGGTGCGAACCATCCGGTCCAAGACCTAGCTTCAGGACGTGTCATGATTACCAGTCAAAATCATGGTTTTGCCGTCGATGAGGCGAATCTCCCGGAGACCTTAAAAGTCACCCACAAATCGCTGTTCGATAATACCTTACAGGGTATTCACCGCACGGATGTTCCAGCCTTTAGCTTTCAGGGTCATCCGGAAGCAAGTCCTGGCCCGAACGATGCAGCTCCGCTGTTTGACCATTTTATCGAATTGATGAGCGACTAATTATGCCAAAACGTACCGACCTAAAAAGTATTCTGATTCTTGGCGCCGGCCCCATTGTGATTGGGCAAGCATGTGAATTCGACTATTCAGGTGCGCAGGCCTGCAAAGCACTCCGCGAAGAGGGTTACCGAGTTATCTTGGTCAACTCGAATCCGGCGACCATTATGACTGACCCAGAAATGGCCGATGTGACCTACATTGAGCCAATTCATTGGGAGGTGGTTGCTAAGATCATCGAGATTGAACGACCCGATGCGGTATTGCCGACCATGGGTGGGCAGACAGCGTTGAACTGTGCTCTGGAACTAGACAAGCACGGTGTGCTTGAGAAATTTAAAGTTGAAATGATTGGCGCAGATGCCGATGCGATTGATAAAGCCGAAGACCGGGACCGCTTCGACAAAGCGATGAAAGCCATCGGTTTGGAAACTCCAAATGCTGAAGTGGCTCATAATTTGACGGAAGCGTTCGATATTCTAGAAAGACTCGGCTTTCCTTGCATTATTCGTCCCTCATTTACCATGGGCGGAAGCGGTGGCGGTATTGCCTATAACCGCGAAGAGTTTGAGGAAATCTGTCGCCGTGGATTAGATTTGTCGCCGACTAAAGAGTTACTCATTGATGAGTCGCTGATTGGTTGGAAAGAATATGAAATGGAAGTCGTGCGCGACAAGAATGATAACTGCATTATTGTGTGTGCGATCGAGAACCTTGATCCAATGGGCATTCATACCGGTGACTCTATTACCGTAGCCCCAGCGCAAACATTGACGGACAAAGAATACCAATTGATGCGCGATGCGGCGATGGCGGTTTTGCGTGAGATTGGTGTTGAAACTGGTGGTTCGAACGTCCAATTCGGTATTGATCCTGATACCGGTCGGATGGTCATTATTGAGATGAATCCTCGGGTATCGCGCTCGTCAGCACTGGCATCCAAAGCGACTGGATTCCCGATTGCTCGGGTCGCCGCTAAGTTAGCGGTCGGTTATACCCTCGATGAACTCGAGAATGAAATTACCGGTGGTGTTACACCAGCCTCATTTGAACCGGCATTGGACTATGTCGTTACCAAAATACCGCGTTTTAACTTTGAAAAGTTTGCCGGCTGTAATGACCGCTTGACGACTCAAATGAAATCAGTTGGTGAAGTCATGGCCATTGGCCGGAACCAACAAGAATCGTTGCAAAAGGCATTACGCGGTTTAGAAATTGGCGTCAGTGGGTTTGATCCTATTGTTGATGTAAATGACCGTGGCGCACGCGGAAAAGTTATTCGAGAATTAAAAGAGCCAGGTGCTGAGCGACTGTTTTATATCGCCGATGCTTTCCGTTTGGGAATGAGTGTCCGTGAAGTGTTTGAGCTGACTCGAATCGACGAATGGTATCTGATTCAAATTGAAGAAATTGTGCTACTCGAGTCAGAAGTACAGAAGCTGGGCATGAGCGGGCTCACCGAACCAGTTTTGCGTATCTTAAAGCGCAAAGGGTTTGCCGACAAGCGCATTGCCGACTTGCTCGATGTTGCCGAAGGTGAAGTGCGTCGACGTCGTCATGAGTTGGATGTGGTACCGGTGTATAAGCGTGTT
>DASSWH010000186.1:0-10453 GCA_035705175.1 Pseudidiomarina sp. | reverse complement strand
GGCCGCACTACATTGATGCGGGTGTGAACCCGGATCAATTGCATCGTATTGTCGCGATTTCATCAGGAGCACTCGACTCCCTGCCGCACAACGGCTATGTGGTGACAACTATTCGCGCAATCTGTCGAGAAACCCATCAGGCTGCTTATTGGCCGGTTGCAGCAGTCACTGTCGCAGTACCCTTTATCGGACTAGCGATGGCGATCGGCTTATTCATTTGGTGGTAGGGTAATCCGTTATGTTTGAAACAACGTCTCAGTCTGCGCCAGCGGTTGCCGGTGCCATGCAATCGAGCCAGCTGTTGATTATAGATTTGCTGCGGCATGCCGTGCGTCGGCATCCGCAGCAAGAAGTGGTCAGCCGTCGACTCGAGGGTGATATACATAGGTACACCTATGGTGAATGCTATGCGCGTACCAATCAACTTGCACATGCCCTGCACCATCTCGGAATTCGCGAGGGTGAACGGGTCGCAACGCTCGCTTGGAATACCTATCGTCACCTCGAACTCTACTACGCAGTGAGCGGTTGTGGCGCCATTCTACACACTGTGAATCCGCGTTTATTCGCCGATCAAATTCAGTGGATCATTGAAGATGCTGCCGACACGTGGCTATTTGTGGATATTGGCTTTGCTGAGCTCGTGAGTGAGTTCGCGAGTCAGCTGACGACCGTCAAAGGCATCATATTTTTATGTGACGAGCAGCATCTGCCAGCGCAGGCTGAGAACCTGCCGCTACCTTATTTTTGCTACGAAGCGCTACTGCGTGATCATCCCGACTCTTTTGCTTGGCCTGCTATTCATGAAGATAGCGGGGCACTGTTGTGCTACACCTCAGGCACCACGGGTAATCCTAAGGGCGTGCTCAGTTCCCATCGCGCTATGGTTCTGCACGCACAAGCGACCGTCAGCAGCGAACTCCTCGACTTGCGACAAGATACCGTTCTGATGCCGATGGTCGCTATGTATCATGCCGGCGCCTGGGGTGCTCCCTATGCTGCACCGCTGTCTGGCTGCAAACTGGTGTTACCCGGTGCGGGCATGAATGGTCAAGCCATGCTTGAACTGATCAACCAAGAAAAAGTGACCGTCGGACTTGGTGTTCCGACCATTTGGCTCACTTTACATAATTATCTGCGCACCTCCGATGAAAGTATGGAGTCTCTGGAGCGCGTTTGTGTCGGTGGAGCTGCTTCTCCTTTAGGGTTAGTGCAAACGTATGACACCCTCTACAACGTCTATTGGCAGCCCATTTGGGGCATGACTGAAACCGGTCCATTGGCCTGTTCAGCGCCACCAGAACCCAGTTTGTTAGCGCGGCCCGCAGCCGAGCGATATGCGATCCAAACCACAGCGGGACGAGCTTGCTTCGGTGTCGATATGCAAATTGTTGATGCTGACGGGAAAGCATTACCTCACGATGGGGTCACCAGCGGTGAATTGCGTGTTCGAGGGCCCTGGATTGCCAGCAGCTACTATCAACGTGACGATGCCGATACCTTTGCAGACGGCTGGCTTGCAACCGGTGATATTGCGGTTATTGACGCTGATGGCTATATGAAAGTAGTCGACCGTAAAAAGGATGTCATCAAAAGCGGTGGCGAATGGATCAGCTCGCTCGAGATCGAGAATATTTGTAGTCAACATCCAGCGGTCAACGAGAGCTGTGTGATCGGTGTCAAACACGAAAAATGGGACGAGCGACCGCTGCTATTTGTGGTTCCCAACCCGCGCATGACGGTCACCAAAGCGATCGTCATTGAATTTCTACAGGATAAAATCGCCAAATGGTGGATGCCTGACGACGTCATTATTGTTGACGAACTGCCGCACACGGGTACGGGCAAATTGATCAAAAATGAACTGCGAAAGCAGTATGCGAATTACCTACTGGAGCAACACTCATGAAAACGCGTTTCTATGTTATCGCCGCTCTGCTGCTGTTCAGCATCAACTCAGCGCACGCAGAGCTGATTGTCGAGAAGCAATCCTTTACCATGGCCGACTATGTGACCGTTGGTGGTGAAACCATTACCGAAGTGACAGTTGGTTGGGAAGCCTATGGCGAACTGAATGCAGCAAAAGATAATGTGATTCTGATCACGCATTTCTTTTCCGGTAATAGTCATGCTGCCGGCAAATACGCTGAGACCGATCCATTACCCGGCTACTGGGATAGTATTATCGGCCCAGGCAAAGCCATCGACACCAACAAGTACTACGTCGTCAGTTCAGATACCTTAGTCAATGCGTTTCCTGGCGACCCCAATGTCATCACCACAGGCCCCAAATCAATCAATCCTGAAACTGGCAAACCCTACGGTTTGGATTTCCCCGTGGTAACGATTCGCGATTTTGTCAACGTACAGAAAGCCCTGCTCGACAGCCTTGGGATTGACAAACTTCATGCGGTCGTGGGCGCATCCATGGGCTCACTGCAAGCGATCGAATGGGCTGCGGCCTATCCAGACTCCGTTGAACGTATGGTCTCGGTGATTGGTACTGGTGCGATGGATGCGTGGACGATCATGGCGTTGGAGCATTGGGCGCGACCGATCAAAGCAGACCCGAACTGGAATCAAGGCGACTATTACAGTGGTGACGCTCCTTTAACTGGCGTTACCAGTACACTGGCGATGATCACTCAGCAAGCAATGCATCCGACCATCATGAATATGCAGGCACCAAAGCAAGACGTTTTACCCAAAGCTGGGCTCGATAGCGTGCTCACCGAACTACCTGCCGTGCGCTACCTTTTCGGGGCCGCTGCAAGTCGAGCACCTCTTGCTGACGCTAATCACCTGTTGTACTTGGTGCGAGCTAACCAATTATTTGTGGCGGGTCATGATGAGAACTTAGCAAAAGGGCTCAGTAAAATCACAGCCAAAACACTGTTTTTACCTGCCACGAACGACTTGCTTCTACAGCCCTATCTCGCTAAACAAACGGTGGCAATTCTCGAAGAGCAAGGCAAAGAGCCCCAATATGAAGAGATCCAGGGAATCTGGGGGCATCTGGATGGTATCTTCAGCATCCCAACGAAAGCAGAGACACTCAAGACATTCATAGACAGTGAATAGTGAAAAATAAATAAGTCATACTGGATCAAAAAGAGGGCACTTGGTGCCCTCTTTTTTTAATTAGCCGCCGTTAAGCAGGCCTTTGAGGCGGTCTTTTACTTTATCCTCAAGCTTGGTCTGGATTTTTGCTTCCAATAGCTCTTGTAATCGTGCCTCTCGATTTTCAGCAGTCGTCAATAGACCCACCAACTCGCTCAAGTCTTCCTCGTTCTCTCCAAGAAAGCCACCAGACTGTTCCTGCAGTTTTGCTCGCAAGCTTGCCAACTCTGGTTCTACCTCCTGCAGCGCCGCAGTTTTTAATGCACTGCCCAATTGACGATCGAGATCGGAACGTAAGCTTAACGTAGGCTGAGTCATACTGCCGGCGATAGATGTTTGAATATCCAAGCGCGTCAAACTCTGTAATGCCGATGCCACCACTTGTGCCCATCGATTCTCGGCGTTGGCATTGACTTGCATGTCCGCCAATCGAATCGTTGCAGCGCCGTCCAAGATGCTATCACGCAACGCAACCGAGCCTTCGCTATCCAGTAGCGCAGCAACGATACTTGCAGCAAACTCATTACCTTCACTTAACGTCAGATTATCGAGTTTGACACCTTTTAGTTGCCATTGCTGGCGAGCATCAACACCATCCGCTCCCAACGCTAACTCGCCATTGAGATTAAATGAGTTCCACAACTGAGTGTTGTCAGCACGAGCACTAAATGTGGTCGGTTGCCCAAGCTGTTCATGTTGATGAGTAATGTTGTTCCATTGCACATCCAAAATGGTTTCACCAAAGGCAAACTCCGTCTCTGCTACCTTGATCAGAAAGTCAGGTGGCGCATTGGCATCGGTAAATGAAAACCACACTCCTTCGCCGCGTTTGGGCTTTATTGCAGCGGCATCTGCTGAACGCATCAACATTGGCGCCAACTGTTCGTACGCGAGCAACATATAATTGCTCCAGACTCGCGCCTGATCGCCAAACAGTAGTGCGGTAATTTCAGTCAGTCCGGCACTATTGAGTTGCATCAATTCTTGTATCCTTGCCATATCTGCAGCAGGCGCATCTTTCACCGCCTCAAATTGCGTTTGCAATTGCTCAACTGCATCAGTGACCGTCTCTTTGAAGTTCACTAGCGCCGCTTTATCTTGCTCAAACTCCTCTTTGAGTGCTTCGAACTCCTCACGCTTGGCAACGAGTTCTTGTGGCGTCTTAATCTCAGATTCGGTCAGCGCTTTGACCTTCGCCTCATACGCCTTAATTTTTTCCTCACTCGGCAATTGCGAACGAGCATCGTTCACTCGTTGTTTTTGTGCCGCAAATACTTGTTCGGCTTCACTGATGGCTGCCGGCGTTTTTAATTCCATCCGCTCAAGCACCTTGTCTGTGCTCGGTACTTCTAAATTGAGAGCAGCTAAACCTTGCTTGGCCCATCCCTCAAGGTCTTCGCGAGTAGGAGCTTGATACACTTCTCCAGCACGTTCTCGCGGTTGTTGGACTCGAATACCGGTGCTCTCAACCTGTTCAAAATGTAAGCGCCCTAGTAACAATTGCTCGACATTCATTGTTCCTTCAACAGCACCAATAACCAGCCGATTCATGGTTGGCGCAGCAGGGTCGGTCACTTGAATGCGTTCGAGCCGAATACCCAACGGCACCCAGGTATGGTCAACCCGTTCAATATTGACTTCAGCACCATTCAAGGTTCCCAACGAGCGTTCTAAAGACCACTTAATAATGGTATCGAGCAACAACCAGCTGAAGGCAACTAACAGACCGACAATAATTACGAAAGCCACCAGCCCTGGCCAGCGAATTGCGCTTTGACGAATGTTCGTAGTCATGTCACTTACCCCCGTAAATCCGAATAAATGGCCCAAAACTTGTTCGCTCGTAGGGCTTGAACCAGGCGTAATTTAAAGAACCATCGTTGAATGCGTTGTCGATACTGCGTTACGAGGAAGTAGCTAATAATCGCCAAGAAAGGGGCAAAACAAAGACTCACGATAACACTGCCCATCGTGATCGAGTGATGATACTGCAGCACACGCCACCACGCTGATTCATACATGCCCTGCCAAACTGGCTGCCATGAGTCAGCCTGCAGGACAGCGCTCCCAATGGCATGGAACCATGGATCAAGCAGGTAAGCGATACCCGAGCAAATCATCCAACTGACCAAAAATCCGGAAAGATTGATTCGAAACAGTAATGCGATCAGTAAGATGGCAAGATTATGAACGCGAAACAGTGGTGTGAAACCCATCATCATTCCCAGCACAAACGCGAATGCGAGTGCCCATGCGCCGGTTTCTGAATTCAACGCTTTGAGGAAACGAGCAAGCAATGTCAGCATTCCATTAGACTCCCATTGAGTGACTGCTTTGTATGACTTCAAAGAATAGCGTAGATTCAGTCGATGGACGAAAAATTTACGGTAAATTAGACTATTATTTGCTTGTGTTTTAGGCTGAATAGCCTTACAAATGCGCCGCACACTTTTACGGAGCAACTATGCAAAACTCTGCGCTCATCATTTTGGAAGACATCACCGATTGGCAGCCTTACTATCCGAGCCAATCTATTATCACTGCCAGCGAATTTCTGCAGCAACAATCGTCAAAAACGCGAACGCAACTGCTGAACCTTTGCGGTGATCTCAGTTATTTATCGACAGGCTATTATGTCAGTCTACTGGCAGAAGCTCGCGGGCAACGCGTGCTTCCATCGGTATCGACCATCAATGATTTAGCGAACTTCTCGCATTATCAGCTATTGCTTGCGAACACCGACAAACAGCTATTGAAAGTGCTGAATAGCTCCGATCAAGCCCAGCCGCTGCACATCTTAATTTGCTTCGGTCAAACCGAAAATCCATTGCTGGCAAACTTTGCACGGCAAATCTTTGACCGGTACCCAACCCCCTTATTGTTGGTTGAGTTCAGTTATCAAGGTCGCTGGTTTATCAGCAAACTTCGTGCCGTTGAGCTATCGGAGCTAGATGATGATCAGCAAACGTTTTTTGGTAATGCATTGGATAGCTTTAGCAAGCGCGTATGGCGTAAAGCTCGTGCGCCCAAAGAATATCGTTACGACTTAGCGATATTGCACGATCCTGAAGAACCGATCCCAACCAGCGACAAAAAGGCTCTTCAGCGCTTTATCAAAGCCGCGAAAGAGGCCGATATTGATGCCGAGTTGATCACGGCAGATGACTACAATCGCTTGCTTGAGTTCGACGCCCTGTTTATTCGTGAAACGACGCGAATCAATCACTATACCTATCACTTTGCCAAAAAAGCAGAAGCCAACGGTATGGTGGTAATCGATGCACCAAACTCTATTCTACAGTGCGCCAACAAAGTATTTTTGAAGGAGTTGCTTGATAAGCATGGTATTCCGACACCACGCACGGAGTTGCTGCTGAGCCAACAAGATATCGATTACGAAGCTATTGGTGAACGCCTTGGCTACCCAGTGGTTTTGAAAATTCCAGATGGGTCGTTTTCGATAGGTGTGGAGAAAGCCGAGAACGTCGAAGAGTTTCGTCGCGTCGCGAAAGATTTGTTTGCAAAATCGACGATTTTGCTCGCTCAAGAATTCGTTCGCACAGACTACGACTGGCGTATCGGTATCTTAAATAATCGACCGATATATGCGTGTAAATACTTTATGGCGCGCAACCATTGGCAAATCTATAACCATGGTAGCCCCACCGGCGGGCGCACCAAATCGGGCGGTTTTGAGACGGTTGGTGTACATCAAGTACCCAAAGATGTCGTGAAAACAGCCTTGCAAGCCACGCGCTTAATTGGTGATGGATTGTATGGCGTCGACATGAAGGTTACCGAAAAAGGACCGGTGATCATTGAGATCAACGATAACCCATCCATCGATTCTGGAGTTGAAGATCAGTTGCTTGGTGATGAGCTCTACCACATCATCATGCGAGATTTCTTCCGTCGACTTGATGAAAAGTAACCAACCTCCGTCACCCTGGGTCATTCAATCGGCAACTCTAGCCGATGTGAATGACCTAGTGGCATTAGAAGAACGCTGCTTTGACTACAGTCGAATGGGGCGACGCAGTTTTCAGCGACTGATTCGTGGTTCGTCTGGACATTTTACCGTTGCACGATTAACGACAACTCAGGCATTGGTTGGCTATACCCTGCTGTTAACACGACGCAATAGTGCAATCTGGCGCCTCTATTCAATTGCTACTGCACCAGAGGCACGTGGTACAGGTTTAGGCCGAGCCTTGTTGGAATCGGCTATTGCTATGGCACAAGCGCATGGCGCTCGCGCCCTCTCTTTAGAAGTTAAAGTCGATAATAAGGGCGCAATAGCACTGTACGAAAAGCTTGATTTCGCCGTTACGGATTTACTTCCAGGCTACTATGATGATGGGACTGATGGCTATCGGATGCGATTGACATGGTCGGACGCAGATCAGGAAAATCACTGAAAAATCCGTCAACTCCAGCGGCGGCTAAGGTATCCAGTAATCGCTGATAATCGGTTACTCCTGCAGGCAGCGCATCGCGTCGTAGTGTATAGACATGCACTTTCAGATCAGCTGCATGTGCATTTTCAACCACATCAGTCAGCTGGATAATGCCGTCGTCGGTAACCTTGTCGATCACCTGTCCTAACCACACCCCCACACCATCGATATGTGTTGATAAAGATTCGAGTCCTGCTGCTGTTAGCATTGGCGCATAATCAGTAGGCCCCTCATTCCAACTATTCTCTGCAATCAACTGAATCAGTGGCAAATCAACGTAAAATTCCCGTTGCAATCGCCGCAGATCTTCCGGGTCAAAACTCTGCAAGAAAATGGGCGTTGGCGGGACGGGATCGAGATAACCGTATTGCTCCAACACCTGAGCAACTGCAGCAACAACATCGTAGTTTTGTTGACGATGCCAGCGGCTCGCCTTGGTCTCAATATAAACGCCGATATTCTTATTGCGACTGAAATTAAGACCTCGAATCAACTCCAGCTGCTGAGCCAAACTCATAATTCGGTGACCACCGCCGGTGTGCGGATATCGCTGCGGGTAAATGCGTTGTTGGGTGGCTGGATTGAATCGCTCTTTTACCGTTAATTTTTGCAATTCAGCAAAGGTAAAGTCGAGAACATAGTAGCTGCCATCGGGGCGCTTTCGATCGGGGAATACGGAGGCAACATTAGTTACAGTATCGAGCTTCAGATCATGCAAAACAACGGGCACGTGATCACGACTCAACACGACATCCTGCTCGATATAATCCGCATTCATTGCGTGTGCGAGCGCGACCGCGGTTGCGGTATGTTCAGGTGCATAACCTGAAGCGCCACGATGTGCAATCATCAGTGGCTGCAGTTGCTGAGCGAGTGCTACCTCAGCAACGAGCATCAGGGCCAGAGAGCCCGCCCAAATCCAGTTAGCCATGGCGGTACCAGACGTCGGATTGTTTGTTGGCGTAACGAGCGAGCAACGACTCCATAGACTCTAAGTTGAGATTCAACTCCCGCTGCTGCAGGTAGTCAGGATTGTAGAGCTTACTGGCAGAGCGCTCTCCCAAATCACAAGCGAACGTCACAATCGATTTACCCGGACCGCTTAACACGGCAGCGCACAATGCGCCCGCCACATTCAAAGCGGAGCTACTGCCGAGCACTAAACCGTCATGGTCACGTACGTATCGTGAAATCATCAGCAAATCTTGATCGGGTAAATTCACGGCCGCATCAATTTGCGCCTGCCGGAAGTTCTCCACCAACCGCATAATGCCAATACCTTCGGTCATCGAACCGCCCTTCGCTACGTACTCACCCGTTTGAAGATAGCTGTAGATGCCCGACCCATCAGGATCAACCAACCACACTTGAATCTCTGGATTTTGCTCTTTGAGATACATAGAATTGCCAGCGATGGTACCACCGGTACCCGCAACAGAAACCAAAATATCAATCTTGCCTTGTAGTTGCTGCCAAATTTCTGGTCCGGTGTTCAGGTAATGTGCGCGCGCATTGCTGGTGTTTTCAAATTGATTGGCCCACCAATAGTCTGCACGACTTTCAGCGATCCGCCGAGCGGTATGATAAAAATGGTTTTCATCTCGGAAAGGCACTGGCGGCACGGTTTTTAGTTCGGCGCCATGCAGCGTGATCATGCGCTCTTTTTCTTTGGTTTGATCGTTGGGCATTACCGCCAGCATATTCAAGCCATATGAGCGCGCCACCAGCGCTAAACCAATACCTGTATTGCCCGCAGTGCCTTCCACCACGGTCATACCGGGCTTCAGTTCGCCGCGGTCGAAACCATCTTTGATCATCTGCAATGCGGCGCGATCTTTGATAGACCCGCCGGGATTTTGCGACTCCAGTTTGACGTAGATATCGCATCCGGTGAGTTCAGATAATGACCGCAATCGGAGTAGATCGGTTTGACCAATCAGGTCAGCTGGACGCTGTGCTACTTGCATGAAAGTTTCCTTGGTTCAGACCACTGCTTATTGCAACGGCTGCATTTGATGCGCGTCGCCGGTACACACCCAAGCTGATTGACACGCATCCGTTGTTAGCATCTGGCATTGTCGCAAAACCAGCGCGTTTGCACCACGTTCGACAGCTGCTAATTTCAATGCCAATAGCGCTGCTTCTTCCGTAGCCGAAGCTTGCATCATACTGGTTTGGCAGCTTTCTCCACGGACTTCTCCCAGTGGCGCGAAGCTTACATCCGTGCGCGATAGTTCATACGGCCGGACAAAGGTAACGGATTCCATCTGCTCAAGTTGTGCAGCGGTATAACGTGGGGTCGGAGCCGACTGGCAACCACTCATTAACAGGATTAAAACTAGGCTTGAAACTACTCGAGTTATGCTCATCACAACACCTTTCTTATCGACATCCATCCAAGCATGTATTGTTCAACAAAACATTACGAGTTCACTCCGCACTTGTCCAGTTTGTTGGGGATTAAGTTGCTTTTTCGCGTCACTCTGGCGCATTTGTGCGCACATTTGCACCAGTTTGGTGCATTTAGTCCGAATACTGGTCTGCACCACGCCGTAATTCCGCCGTTTATAGATTTGGCATCATCTTTGCAACGGATCATCGACAACTGTGAATAACCCCAAAAGGACATGCCATGCACCTCGTCATCGCAATAATCAAACCTGCCAAGCTCAGTGATGTGCGCGAAGCGCTCGCAGCAATTGGTTGTAACGGAATGACCATTACCGAAGTGCGCGGCTTCGGCCGTCAAAAAGGTCATACCGAACTCTATCGTGGAGCGGAATATCGCATCGATTTTCTGCCGAAAATACGTATCGATATCGCCGTTACAGACGCACAACTCGAAGGCGTTGTCGAAACCATTCAGGAGTCTAGCC
>DASSWH010000185.1:0-4907 GCA_035705175.1 Pseudidiomarina sp. | reverse complement strand
CCAAGTGAAGAACAAAGGTACCTTGAAACTGCACAACGCTAAATACGTTGAGAACAGTGACAAGCACTTGGTGATCACGTCACGTTCAACTGAATTGACACTCATCGACGAGTTTGGTCGTGAGCGCGAGCGCTATAAAGTACCTTACGGTGCGGTTCTAAAGAAGAACGAAGGCGCTACAGTTGATGCTGGTGAGATCGTTGCTAACTGGGATCCACATACGCACCCAATCATTACTGAGGTAGCGGGTCGTCTGAAGTTTGTTGACTTGATTGATGGTGTCACCATGACCCGTCAAACAGACGAACTGACTGGTTTGTCGAGCATTGTTGTACTGGAAACGGGTCAACGTACCAGTGCCGGTAAAGACATGCGTCCAATGGTGAAATTGGTTGATGCCAAAGGTAAAGATGTAAACATCGTGGGCACCGATATGCCTGCGCAGTACTTCTTACCAGGTAACGCCATTATCAACTTGGAAGACAACGCGGAAGTGAAGGTTGGTGATACGGTTGCACGTATTCCACAAGAAGGTTCAAAAACACGCGATATTACCGGTGGTCTACCGCGCGTTGCCGACTTGTTCGAAGCACGTCGTCCGAAAGAGCCAGCTATCCTTGCAGAAGTGTCAGGTACAGTGAGCTTCGGTAAAGAAACGAAGGGCAAACGTCGTCTGATTATCATGCCTCTTGACGGTGGTGATCAGTACGAAGAGATGATTCCTAAGTATCGTCAGCTGAACATCTTTGAAGGTGAGCAAGTGACTAAAGGTGAAGTTATTGCCGATGGTCCAGAAGCTCCGCACGATATCTTACGTCTGCGTGGCGTGAGTGCATTGGCGAACTATATCGTCAACGAAGTGCAGGAAGTTTACCGCTTACAAGGTGTTAAGATTAACGATAAGCACATCGAAACGATTGTTCGTCAGATGCTGCGTAAGGCAATTATCTTGAGCCCAGGCGAGACCGAACTACTCGAAGGCGAAATGATGGAACTGAGCGAAGTCTTAGCTGCCAACGCGAAAGCAGAAGCAGAGAAGAAAATGCCAGCGACATTCGAGCGTCAGTTGTTAGGTATCACCAAAGCGTCACTGTCGACGGAATCGTTTATCTCAGCCGCGTCGTTCCAAGAAACGACTCGCGTGTTAACCGAAGCCGCGGTGCAGGGCAAGCAAGATCCATTACGTGGCTTGAAAGAGAACGTTATTGTGGGTCGCTTGATTCCAGCCGGTACCGGTTTCGCCTATCATCGCGAACGTGCGCGCAAGCGTGCTGAAGCAGCAAACATGGTAGCGGCTCCAAAAGTCACTGCTTTAGAAGCTGAGCAGCAACTTGCCGATGCATTGAATGCAGGTAACGATGTCGACACAAGCGACAACGATACGGACAATAGCGCTGATTAATCAGTAAGCTGTCGGTAAATAGTACAAGAGCCAGCCGGGAAGCCGCGCTGGCTCTTTTGTTTCTATCCTTGACAGTCCAATTATTGACCTATAAAATTCGGCCTCCCCATATTCGGGCGCTTTGCTTGTGCTTAGCGTTTAGGTTCACCCACGAAGCGGGGGAAATTGGATTTTTCATTCTGTTGAGTACATCAACATAAGCAGGAGTATTGAATGGCAACAGTTAACCAGCTGGTGCGCAAAGGTCGTCAAAAGCCGGTTGTGAAAAGCAACGTTCCGGCGCTTGAGGCTTGCCCACAAAAACGCGGTGTATGTACCCGTGTTTATACGACCACCCCGAAGAAGCCAAACTCTGCATTGCGTAAAGTATGCCGTGTACGTTTGACGAACGGTTACGAAGTATCTTCGTACATCGGTGGTGAAGGTCACAACCTGCAAGAGCACAGTGTCGTGTTAATCCGCGGCGGCCGTGTAAAAGACTTGCCAGGTGTTCGTTATCACACAGTGCGTGGCGCACTTGACTGCGCGGGCGTTAATGACCGTCGTCAAGGTCGTTCTAAGTACGGCGCGAAGCGGCCCAAATCTTAACGGTTCTCCGTTAGTAAGGCCAAACACTGTAATTTAAGTTTTGGGTAATACCCTGAATTAATCGGAGAAATTGAGATGCCAAGAAGACGCGTCATAGGTCAACGTAAAATATTACCAGATCCTAAGTTCGGATCAGAGTTGTTGGCTAAGTTCATCAATGTCGTCATGGTTGACGGCAAGAAAGCAGTAGCAGAAAAAATTATCTACGGTGCATTAGATATCTTGGCTGAAAAGTCGAGCAAATCGCACTTAGACGTATTTGAAACCGCATTGGACAACGTGCGCCCTGCAGTGGAAGTAAAATCACGCCGTGTTGGTGGTTCTACATACCAAGTGCCAGTGGAAGTACGCCCAGTGCGTCGTAATGCCCTTGCAATGCGTTGGTTAGTTGATGCTGCGCGTACGCGGGGTGAAAAATCCATGGCTCAGCGTCTGGCAGGTGAAATGCTAGATGCATCAGAAAACAAAGGCTCTGCTGTGAAGAAGCGTGAAGACGTCCACCGTATGGCCGAAGCGAACAAAGCGTTCGCACATTATCGCTGGTAAATTCACAAGTAACCCTAAGAGGTATTTATTGTGGCTCGACAAACTTCGATTGAGCGCTATCGTAATATCGGTATCTGTGCTCACGTAGACGCAGGTAAAACGACCACGACCGAGCGCGTGTTGTTCTACACCGGTCTATCTCACAAAATTGGTGAGGTACATGATGGTGCGGCAACAACCGACTGGATGGAGCAGGAGCAGGAGCGTGGTATCACTATCACCTCAGCTGCCGTTACTTCATTCTGGCGTGGTATGGATGCGCAGTTCCCTGAACACCGCATCAACATCATCGATACTCCAGGACACGTTGACTTCACTATCGAAGTAGAACGTTCACTGCGTGTTCTTGATGGTGCCGTTGTTGTACTGTGTGCGTCTTCTGGCGTACAACCACAAACTGAAACGGTATGGCGTCAGGCCAACAAATACGAAGTACCACGTATGGTATTCGTAAACAAAATGGACCGTGCAGGTGCAGATTTCTTGCGCGTTGTCGGTCAGATCAAATCACGCTTAGCAGCTGTCCCAGTGCCCATTCAATTACCAATTGGTGCAGAAGATAACTTCAAAGGCGTTATCGATTTGATCAAGATGAAGGCTATTAACTGGAATGAAGAAGACCAGGGTATGACCTTCACTTATGAAGAAATTCCAGCAGAACTACGTGACGAAGCTGAAGCTTATCATGCAGACCTCGTTGAAGCTGCGGCTGAAGCGAATGAAGAGTTCATGAACAAGTACCTTGAAGAAGGTGACTTGACTGAAGCTGAAATCAAATTGGGCTTACGTCAGCGTACACTGAACAACGAAATCGTGTTGTGTCTGTGTGGTTCTGCATTCAAGAACAAAGGCGTTCAAGCAGTATTGGATGCGGTTATTGAATATCTTCCATCGCCTACTGAAGTAAAAGCGATTCGCGGTATTCTTGAAAACGGTGAAGAAGGCATTCGTAAGTCAGACGACAAAGAGCCGTTCTCAGCGTTGGCATTCAAAATTGCAACCGATCCGTTTGTTGGTACATTAACTTTCTTACGCGTTTACTCGGGCGTGCTGGCACAAGGTGACAGCGTATTAAACCCAGTGAAGAGCAAGAAAGAGCGTATCGGCCGTATGGTTCAGATGCACGCGAACGACCGTAAAGAGATCAAAGAGATTTTGGCAGGTGACATCGCTGCAGCAATCGGTTTGAAAGACGTGACTACGGGTGACACTTTGTGTGACCTGAACAACGTGATTACACTTGAGCGCATGGAATTCCCTGAGCCAGTAATCTCGGTTGCTGTTGAGCCGAAAACCAAAGCTGACCAAGAAAAAATGGGTATTGCGTTAGGTAAGTTGGCTGCAGAAGATCCGTCTTTCCGCGTGAAAACTGACGAAGAGTCAGGTCAAACGATCATCTCTGGTATGGGTGAATTGCACCTTGATATCATTGTTGACCGTATGAAGCGTGAATTTAAAGTGGAATGTAACGTAGGTAAGCCACAAGTTGCTTATCGTGAAACTATCCGCTCTAAAGTGGAAGTGGAAGGCAAGTTCGTACGTCAGTCAGGTGGTCGTGGACAGTTCGGTCACGTCTGGTTACGTATTGAGCCGATGGAATTCGACGCAAACGACGATGAAACTCCAAACTATCAGTTCGTGAACGAAGTCGTTGGTGGTGTAGTACCGAAGGAATACATCCCTGCGGTCGATAAAGGTATCCAAGAGCAAATGACCAATGGTGTACTTGCTGGATACCCAGTTCTTGGCGTGAAAGCGACTCTGTATGATGGTTCATACCACGATGTCGACTCTTCAGAAATGGCGTTCAAGATCGCTGGTAGTATGGCGTTCAAGAAAGGTGCTCTGCAAGCTCGTCCTGCATTGCTCGAGCCGATGATGAAAGTCGAAGTTGTTACTCCTGAAGATTTCATGGGTGACGTAGTAGGTGACTTGAACCGTCGTCGCGGTATCATCGAGGGCATGGAAGATGGTCCTGGTGGTCTGAAAGAAGTTCGCGCTCAAGTTCCATTATCAGAAATGTTCGGTTACGCTACTGACCTGCGTTCGCAGACTCAGGGCCGTGCATCTTATGCAATGGAATTCTTGAAGTACGCTGAAGCACCAAACAACATTGCTGAGCAGGTCATTGCTGCACGTTCAGTGAAAGATTAAGTAGAGTCTGGTCCGGTTCTACATGGGACCGGACTTTTAACTTAAGTTAAGGAAAAGTCATGGCAAAAGAAAAATTTAACCGCGTCAAGCCGCACGTTAACGTCGGTACTATCGGCCACGTTGACCACGGTAAAACTACTTTGACTGCTGCGATCACTACCGTTTTGGCTAAAACTTACGGTGGTTCTGCGAAAGATTTCGCAATGATCGATAACGC
>DASSWH010000184.1:0-5603 GCA_035705175.1 Pseudidiomarina sp. | reverse complement strand
ATATGAGCAGCAGCTATCGCCTCATCGATTATACCGGCGAGACAGTCAGCCAGTTTGAATCGGTGGGCAAACTGGGCAAAGCTGAATTCTCTCCAGATGGTCGTTATTTAGCTGTGATTGGTGCTGCTGACTACAACGACCCCGCAGATGGTCGTTTGTACGTTTATGATATGCAAAAGGAAAACGAGCGCGTTGAAGTCCTGCCGAACTATCTTGGGCACGTGCAAGATATCGCTTGGCGTCGCAACGATGAACTCGTTTGGCTAGGACATCGCGGTACCGAATCGGAGGTACAGGCGCTCACCATGCAGTGGTTAGAAAGTCGAACCTTGCTCGAACTGGGCAAAGCAATCGTTGTTGATATCGAAGTCGCCGAGGGACAAAGTGATGTTTACGTGCGTGCTCATACGGCAGCCCATCCAACCGAACTATTCCGGTTGCAAAATCAGCAATTGATTCGCCTAACCGATTCGAACCCGTGGTTAGCCGATATCACCATGCCACGTCAAGAAACGATTACCTATAAAGCTCGTGATGGATTGGATCTTGAGGGTATCTTGGTGTATCCGACGAATTATCAAGAGGGTCAGCAGTACCCTCTGATCATGGTAGTTCATGGTGGACCTGAGGCCCACTATAGCAATGGTTGGCTCGATCGTTATACGAGTCCAGTTAAACACGCAGCTCAACAAGGCTACGCATTGTTTTTCCCAAATTATCGCGGCAGCACAGGCCGTGGCGTCGAGTTTTCTAAACTCGGTCAGAATGACTATGCAGGTAAAGAGTTTGATGACTTGGTGGATGGAAAAAATCACTTAGTCGAGATGGGACTCGTAGATAACAGCAAAGTTGGTATCACGGGCGGTTCGTATGGCGGTTTTGCTTCCGCATGGGGCGCAACAGCGTTAACCGAACATTTTGCTGCGAGCGTCATGTTTGTCGGTATCAGTGACAATATTTCTAAATTCGGCACCACCGATATTCCCAAAGAAATGCACGCCGTACATGCACGCAGCTACCCATGGGAAAAATGGCAGTGGTATCTCGAGCGTAGCCCAATTTATCATGCTGAAAAGGCGCGGACGCCAATCCTGATTTTGCATGGGAAAGAAGATACACGGGTACATCCAAGCCAATCGATGGAACTTTATCGCTACTTGAAAACCCATGGCAACGTGCCAGTGCGGTTAGTGCTCTACCCTGGTGAAGGGCACGGAAATCGCCGCGTTGCAGCGCAACTCGATTACTCGATGCGCATGATGCGTTGGATGAACCACTTTCTTGTAGAGGGTGGTACTGAAGCGCCAGCCCATACACTCCCTCATGCTGAAAACATAAAATAGCGAGATTAAAAAAGGCGCCATCTGGCGCCTTTTTTACTTTGATAATCTCAGCAACTTACAATTGTGGACCTGCCGCAACTAATGCTTGCCCTTCTGCATTGTCAGTAAACTTCTCGAAGTTAGCGACAAACCGTTGGGCGAGATCTTTGGCGCGGACATCCCATTCCACCGCATCATCGTACGTATTCCGTGGATCGAGTATTGACGTATCGTCTACACCAGGCAAACGCATTGGCATCGCCAAATTAAAGTATGGCAACTGCGCAAAATCTGCATCTTCAATGCTGCCATCGAGAATCGCATCGATAATGGCACGAGTTGCTTTAATCGAGATACGTTTGCCCGTACCGTTCCAACCGGTATTGACCAAATAGGCTTCAGCGCCTGAAGCTTCCATACGCTTGCCTAATACTTCGGCATATTGCGTTGGATGCAAGCTTAAAAACGCAGCGCCGAAACAGCTCGAAAACGTCGGCGTCGGCTCAGTAATACCTCGTTCTGTACCCGCCAATTTCGCGGTAAAACCAGACAAGAAGTGATACTTGGCTTGTGCCTTGGTCAGTTTAGAAACTGGCGGCAAAACACCGAATGCATCTGCTGTCAAAAAGATAACTTTCTTAGCATGTCCTGCTTTTGAGACTGGCTTGACGATATTATCAATGTGATAAATCGGATAAGAGACACGGGTGTTTTCAGTTTTTGAACCATCGTTAAAATCAACCGTGCCATCGTCCAGAACAGTCACATTTTCTAGCAATGCATCGCGACGAATAGCATTGTAAATATCGGGTTCAGCTTCTTGCGAGAGGTTGATTGTTTTCGCGTAACAACCGCCTTCGAAATTAAACACGCCGTCATCATCCCAGCCGTGTTCATCATCGCCAATCAACTCACGTTTTGGATCCGTGGATAATGTGGTTTTGCCAGTGCCCGAGAGACCAAAAAATACAGCAACGTCACCGTCTTTACCGACGTTAGCTGAACAGTGCATCGAGGCAACACCGCGTAATGGTAAAAAGTAGTTCATCATTGAGAACATACCTTTTTTCATCTCGCCGCCATACCAAGTACCACCGATCAACTGAATGCGTTCAGTTAAATTAAACGCGACAAAGTTTTCCGAGTTAAGACCGTGTTCTTGCCATTTCGGGTTAATGCACTTTGCACCATTCATAACGACGAAATCCGCTTTGAAGGTCTTCAGCTCTTCCGCGCTGGGTCGGATAAACATGTTTTTGACAAAATGCGCTTGCCAAGCGACCTCAGTGATAAAACGAACCGCTAGGCGAGTATCTTCATTCGCGCCACAATAAGTATCGACCACAAACAAACGTTTACCCGATAATTGAGTGGTGACCGTATTTTTTAAATCGGCCCAGATTGCCGGCGTGATAGCCTTGTTGTCATTTTTACCTTGATCAGACCACCACAGCGTATTCTCGGTGGTTGCATCGCGCACAATATACTTATCTTTGGGCGAGCGTCCGGTGAAAATTCCAGTATCAACGGCAACGGCGCCTAGTTTTGTCACGACACCCTTTTCGTAACCATGCAGGTCACTGCGAGTCTCTTCTTCGAACAAGCGTTCATAAGATGGATTATGGACAATTTCGGTGACGTCTGTGATGCCGTATTGGCTCAAATCCAGATCGGCCATGTGCTGGACTCCTGCGGGTCTGATCAGTGCAAATGAATAGAAAACGGTTAATGGGTCGCGATATTACATCGAAAACCATAAAATTCCTAGTCTAAAGGCCGTGTTCGAGGTCGCAAATTGACCTTTAATTTGAATTTCGTTGCTTAATTTTTGCTTCAAGTGCGGCGGTGACTTCCACGGACGTGAACTGCCGCACATCACCATGATGGATGGCGACCTCCTTCACTAAGGTCGACGAGATAAACGAGTTTTCCTCTGCTGGGGTTAGAAAAACACTCTCGAGCTCTGCATATAGGCGACGATTCATGTTCGCTAATTGAAATTCATATTCAAAGTCGCTAACCGCGCGCAACCCTCGAATTAGCACGGTTGCTTCATGTTGTTTGGCGAAATCAACAAGTAACCCACGAAATCCAACCACTTTGACATTGGGTAAATCGCGAGTGACCTGACGCACCAACTCAACTCGTTCGTCAAGAGTAAACATCGGCTGTTTGCTCGGGCTCGCGGCGACACCGACAATAATTTCGCTAAATAGGTTGGCGGCACGCTCAATTAAATCTGCATGGCCATTAGTGATTGGATCAAAGGTACCGGGATAAATAGCGCGTTTATGCATGATTTTTCTCCAGTTCCGCAAATGAGGATGCGGATTGCCCCTCGGATCAGTTAAACTATGTCATATAAGTCTGACCGAGACCACGTTTGGTCTGAATGAGCGGAGAATTACATGAAGCAAGATTTTTATCAACAACTTGAACAACAGCTCGACGAGCTGCGCGAAGAGGGTTTGTACAAAAACGAACGAATCATCTTGGGCGAACAAGCGGCTGAAATTCAAGTCGGCGACGGTAAGTCAGTTCTCAATTTCTGTGCTAACAACTACCTCGGCTTGGCCAATGCCGATGAGCTGATTGAGGCCGCCAAGCAGGGCTTGGATGAACATGGCTTTGGTACAGCGTCAGTGCGTTTTATATGTGGCACGCAAAATATTCATAAAACTCTAGAAAGCAAACTGAGTGAATTCCTGGGAACCGAAGATACCATTCTGTATTCTTCGTGTTTTGACGCGAATGGCGGTCTATTTGAAACCTTGATGGGTCCTGAAGACGCGATTATAAGCGATGAGCTTAACCATGCCAGTATTATTGATGGCATTCGGTTAAGTAAATCCAAGCGCTATCGTTACAAAAATAATGATATGGCTGACTTGGCGGCGCAATTAAAGCAAGCGAAAGCTGATGGCGCCCGTCACATCTTAATTGCCACCGACGGTGTGTTCTCAATGGACGGCGTGATTGCCAACCTGAAAGGCATTTGTGATTTAGCCGACCAATATGGTGCTTTGGTGATGATGGATGATTGTCATGCCACCGGATTCTTGGGCAAAAATGGTCGTGGCACCCACGAATACTGTGACGTCATGGGTCGCGTTGACATTATTACCGGTACCTTAGGTAAAGCGCTTGGAGGAGCATCGGGTGGCTATACCTCTGGTAAAAAGCATGTCATTGACTGGTTACGCCAGCGATCGCGTCCGTATTTGTTCTCTAATTCAGTCGCACCTGCGATCGTTCAAGCGTCAATTCGCGTACTCGAAATGCTGGAGCAAGGAGACGAGCTACGCGCGAGATTGTGGGACAACGCTGAACATTTTCGCAATAAAATGACCGCTGCTGGATTTACTCTGAGCGGCGCCGATCATGCCATTATCCCCGTTATGATTGGTGATGCACGACTTGCGAGCGAAATGTCTGATCGATTATTGGCAGAAGGTATTTATGTGGTCGGTTTCTCGTTCCCCGTGGTACCACGCGGCAAAGCGCGGATTCGCACACAAATGTCTGCGGGACACTCACGTGAGCAACTGGATCGTGCCATTGATGCCTTTATCCGAATCGGTAAAGATTTGAAAATTATATAGTGGTTTGCGCGCTGTTGACACGAACACAGTGAGCAATTAGTCACGGCCATCAGAAGGAGGTCGAACATGAAAGCATTAGCAAAATTACACGCCGAACCCGGCATTTGGATGACCGAAGCAGACAAGCCTGAGTATGGTTACAACGATTTGCTGATTCGGATTAAGAAAACCGCCATTTGCGGTACCGATGTGCATATTTTCAAATGGGATGAATGGTCACAAAAAACGATTCCTGTGCCGATGATTGTTGGCCATGAATATGTCGGTGTTGTTGAAGCCATGGGCGATGGTGTGCGTGGATTTAACAAAGGCGACCGCGTTTCAGGTGAAGGCCATATCACCTGTGGTCATTGTCGGAACTGTCGTGCTGGGCGTCGGCATTTATGTCGGAATACCGTCGGCGTCGGAGTCAATCGCCAAGGTTGTTTCGCAGAATATCTAGTTATCCCTGCTGATAATGCCTTCAAGTTACCCGATGATATTAGCGATGATCTCGCGGCAATTTTTGACCCGTTTGGAAATGCAGTGCATACCGCCCTAGCCTTTGATTTGGTCGGTGAGGATGTACTGATTACCGGTGCTGGTCCAATCGGTATTATGGCCGCAGCGGTTGCTCGGCATGTTGGTGCGCGTCACGTAGTAATTACCGATGTGAACCCCTATCGGCTTGAGTTGGCAG
>DASSWH010000183.1:0-4952 GCA_035705175.1 Pseudidiomarina sp. | reverse complement strand
GTGGTCACGCCACGTGACTACATAGGAGCTCTGATTTTGATTGTAATCACGAATGCAATTAACGAATCTATAATCGGTAACCATGTGTTCCATTTGCGAATAGCGAAGTCGATTCGATATCGGTTGATTCGCCTCCGCTGCAACTGCAATCACGTCATTGATTACTTGAACTGAGTCAGCTGAACCGGCTTGTCCAATTGGTACGCCGCAAGGTGCCCCATCACAGTCAAGCAGCGGTGAGGAAAAGCGCAGTATCTTTTTCGGAGACTGAACAGAATCCGTGCGAAATTCTTCTCGTTTTGCTGCAAGCGTATAAAACTCTCCTGGGACGCCGTAACCATAGCCTCCTTCAAATGGACTTGGCACTCCATCACTAGCACGGCGAGAACTCTGAATACCCAGCGTTCGTACCAGAACTTCGGCAAAAGTCTCGTCCGCACAATCAATAGAAAAGGCACCGATAGCATATTCCGAATAATCTACTTCAGTCGGATTCAATAACGGCGCATCGAGACATTCTGTGACGTTACCGGCGCGAGTGTTCATCAGAAAAATAGCGTCATATCCGGTACTGGCTTTTAGATTCCTTCCTGAACGAGTATTTCGATCTAACACCAGATAGCTATTGAGCATCGAATCAAAACTAAAGTTTGAATAGTTGCGGTAGGTTGCTTGTGCACGAACTCTTGCGTTGACGTTGCTATCTGCTAAAAAGTAATTGGCTGAATTGACCAGATGGTCAATTCTCGCATCTAAAAATTCACGATACTCAAAGCGCACTTCGTCGTTGTAGTGGAAATGAACGTCAATCACAGTGACATCGTCAGTCATGTGAGTCATATCGGGTCGCTCCGATTTGTCAATCTTAGCGACTGACGTAACGGATAGCTGGGGTCGGTCTTGAACTATCGACGCATCGGAATACCAATTTCCATCGGTTCCAACACTATCAAACTGATACGACACTCCATCGAGATTGAGGACTGCACTGACGTAACCCTCGGAATAGGTTGCAATATAAATTCCGTAGCGTGATGGATGTATCAACCTCGCGATAAGGGTTCGGCTGCCAGAAATATTTGGAATATTCTGCTCAATGCGAAAGCTCTCAGATTGATTAGTTAATTCTATGAGAATTTCTGAGCCGACCTGTAGCTGACTGATAGAAGCGCTTGGCGCCAGCTCTAATTCAGCGGCGAGAGCCGACGTTGAGGGCATTGTGAGCCAACCTAGGGTACAGGCACTCAGCAGTATATAACGTAGCTTTGAACACACCATGAGAGAGCCTTGTAACCTACTTTTGAATCTTGATAAGTGAATTGAACCACACCAACAGCAAAATTAAAACAATTTTTTAACCCTGTTTTGTAAGGATATTTACGCTCAAGTATTCACATCAAGCTCAATTCCCGATATAACAACTGACAGATTAAGACTTTAATAATTGTGGGAATCTGATGCTGAATCGAATCAGCCGTTCTGCTGCCGTCGCCATGTACTTAAGTATAGCCTGCCTTTTTATCTTGGTCGGTTGTATCGGTGTGGCAGAGTATTGGTTGTGGGGACAATCGCTGATCATGCCGGTCGTGCCAATTTATACCAGCGTGACGTCTATCATTCTCGGTATCGGTTTACTCGCTCTTTTTTATGAAAAGACACGACTTCTCATTGTGTGCGGTTTGACCTTAATTGGCTTCGTCACCTACATGGTCATTCAAATCTGGTCCAAAGGAACGGGCGGTTTGGTGAGCGTGCCGCTGTTACTAACATTATTGTTGATTGGCCTCACATCGGCATGTTTCTTTGTTCCGATAACCACCCGGTTAGGGCAAAACCTGTGGCGTATTACCGCATCAGGTGCGCTGCTTGGCTTAGTTGTAATGCAGATACTCTTCTGGTTTCCGGACGTCGCCAGCTATCTGCAAGTTATGGGTGACGACGCAAAAACTAGCAATCCAAACGCCATGGCGATTGTCGGGGTCAGCATTTTCGCCGGCGCATTAGCGCTCTTTTTGCGCCTGCGGCTGCCCACAGCGTCACGATACACACCGAAACGAACCTTGACCGGCGCTCTACTCTTTCTCATCGTTGGCGTGCTGGTGTGGTATGTCATTAGCGCCCAAAATATCCGTCTGTACACGCAAGAGACCGAGGCGCGCATTGACGAAATTGCGACCAGTATTGATGAACGCATGAGCATGAATGAGCATGCTTTTATGCGCATTCAAAAACGACTTGAGTCCATGTACGAACCCTTCTTTCCACAGGGGTACGAAGACGATCTGCAACGATTTGTCGCTGATTTTGACGCCATTGACGGTATTCTGATTTTCAGCAATCAAGATCAAGTATTGCTGCATATCGGTAAAGGCAAAGACTATTTAGAAAATGGATATCTCTCGACTGATTCCATGCAAACCTGGTTACAAAGCAATTTCACCGGGCTTTCACGCGCTATCGTGGCACGCTCTCTGGCTGAAGAAAAACCGAAAATGGTGGTCGCGCTGCCTATCATGCGTGACAACTTGCGGCACTATATTTTGTTCTTCCTCGACATTCGTGAAATTGTACAAGTTCCCCAAAGCATTCATTCAGTGCCCTTGCATACCTTTTTGGCACTCACGCCTACGCTCTTTTTACCCATGGATGGAGGCAATCTGACCGCGGTAACCGACGTGGAAATTGCCCAGCGCTATCAGCATGGTGTTGCGCGCGAAAAATCAATTTTAAGTTCAGCTGACCCCGGCATTTTTTATAGTTATGTGGCCGACTACACTGCGCTTTTTCATACCGCGCAACTCAATCAAATGTTGCTGTGGTTCACCATCGCATTCTGCGCCACGCTCATTTTTGCATCGGATAACAGTCGCCGGCTACGCATTGAGAAACAACGCATCAGTGACATTGCTCGTTTTGATGACATCACCGGCTTACTGCGGCGCGATGCTTTCCACGACGACATCATTGCCGCTGGAGTTTGCCAAGAAGGCAGCAAACGTTCCAACGCCATTATTTTTATTGACCTTGATGGCTTTAAGCCCCTTAACGATAGCTTTGGTCACGAGCATGGTGACCGCGTGCTGGCTGAAGTCGGTATGCGCATTAAAAAATCACTGCCGCCCTCGGCTCACATTGCTCGCTTCGGTGCCGACGAATTTATTGTGCATGTGCGCAACACCAATCGCGAGCAGCTCGACGTACTCGCCATGATGCTGATTAAACGTATTCGCATGCCGTATTTAGTGAATGGTTTCGAGGCGTTCGTTTCCGCCAGTATTGGTATCGCTGAGTCTGAAAAGGGCGACATGGATCCGAAACAGCTGGTACAGCTCGCCGACGTTGCCATGTCAGAGGCCAAAAACGCAGGCGGTAACACCTATCGCTACTTTGTCGATGACATGGCGGAGAATTACCGCCGTACGTTCATGATGCGTAATCAACTACAAGCGGTGCTCGATCGCAACGGACTGGAAGTCTATTACCAACCGGTTATCGATGTCGCCAGCGGCGAGATGATCGGGGTGGAAAGTTTGGTCCGTTGGCAGCAAGACGGTGAGTTTATGCCCCCCGCATTGTTTATTCCGATAGCCGAACAAAGTGGACAAATTATTCAAGTCGGCGAGCAAGTGTTGCATCGCGTGTTGAAGGACATTCAAAACACGCCGCTGCTGCAAGCACTGCAAGTTTCCGTCAACGTTTCCTCGCAGCAATTGAAACGATACGATTTTGCACACTTTCTCGGCAGTTGCTTGCGCAACTACAAGGTCAACCCGCAGATGCTCTGCTTAGAGCTCACTGAAAGTGGCATGTTCGAGCAACAAAAATCAACGGAATCGCTGCTAGAGCGCTTGCGTGCTCTGGGTTGTCAATTAGCGATTGATGATTTTGGTACCGGCTTCTCGAACCTATCCTATCTGAACACGCTACCAGTGAATATCATCAAAATTGACCGCGCATTCACGCGCGACCTCGATGCGAATGAACGGCAGCGAACCCTGGTCGGTAATATCATCTCGATCTGTAAACAGCTAGACCAGTGGGTCGTGGTCGAAGGTATCGAAACTAAAGAACAAGTCGATATGTTCACCGCGCTCGGCTGCGACCGCATGCAAGGCTACTACTTCGCCCGCCCGATGCCGCTCGCCGACCTCCTCAACTACGGCGAACATATGATACATTCAAGCTAACCAACAGAATCGAGCTGAAAGGGACGTTATGCACAAGCCAGATGTATTGAAAGGAATCGAAGCCATTGCTGTCGAGGCAGGCAAAGCGATTATGAACATTTATGATGCGCCTGATTTTGCCGAGCGCGCCGCCGTATCGGTCAAGGGTGACGATAGTCCGCTCACGCAAGCCGATTTGCAAGCCCATCATCGTATCGTGGATGGTTTGGCAGCGCTTGCTGACAAGGAGCTGGCGGCTTTGCCGGTCTTATCAGAGGAATCCGCGTTCGTCGATTGGTCGGAGCGACGCACCTGGGACCGCTACTGGTTAGTCGATCCGCTCGATGGCACCAAAGAATTTATCAAACGCAACGGTGAGTTCACCGTCAATATCGCGCTGATTGAACATGGGGTGCCTATTTTGGGTGTGGTCTACGCCCCTGCTTTGGACAAACTCTATTCAGGCATACGCGGTCAAGCGAGCTGGCTCAATGATTCGTTACTCGGCACCTGCCATGAATTACGAGCGCCGCGTCCTGCCGGTTCGGTACTGCGGGTGGTAGGTTCGCGATCGCACCAATCTCCGGATATGGCTGAGTTTTTATCGCACTTGGATCAGCCCTACGAGCTAGTGCCCATGGGCAGTAGCCTCAAAATCTGCTTGCTCGCAGAAGGCTTAGCTGACTTGTACCCGCGCTTGGGTCTGACCTCCGAATGGGACACGGCTGCAGCCCATGCGGTCTTGCTTGGTGTAGGGCACGATATCCACGAGCTAACCGGCGATCC
>DASSWH010000182.1:0-3877 GCA_035705175.1 Pseudidiomarina sp. | reverse complement strand
TATGGCAGCAATGGCCAAAGCTCAGCAACAACCTGCTTATATTGAACGTCTGAAAGATTATGATATTCAAGTTCGTTCTGGAATACCTGAGGACTTTGGTAGCGACACTAAAACCATTTGGTGGATACAAGAAGAGCGTCTGTCGCCAGCCCTTGAAATTGCGATTACACAAGCAATTGAATCTGACATGCGAGTTTTCTTGGTGGGTTTAACAACCGACAAGGCTCCGGTTGATGGATTTTCAATTGAATCAATGCAGGTTCCATTCTATACGGCTCATGTAGACATGAAGCCGCAGCAACTGGCCCAATTGTCAGACATTATGCCGACCGTAGTTGGTTACTATATGAATTGTGCTGATGATGCGAGAACCTGGTCGTTGGGTCAGAATTTAGCGAAGTCGGCAACCGAGTGGCCAATGATTGCAAGCTTCGGAAGCCAATTGGTTATTTACACTGAATCTGAGCGAATTGTGATTGATCAAGATGCTTCAACTCGCATGTATCAAGGCAACCAAGAAATGCCGAATTCAGTTCCACCCACGCCGATATTAATTAATGCATTGCGTGACGTAAAACGGTTTAGTGCAACTGGCGAATAATTCACCGGTTGCATCTGTTTCTGCTTACTTTCGCCTAATTTCACCGGCCACACCCTTGCCTATTCAATAGATTTAAGTAATATAGCCCCCTCGGTCGGCGTGTAGCGCAGCTTGGTAGCGCACTGTCATGGGGTGTCAGGGGTCGCTGGTTCAAATCCAGTCACGCCGACCAATTTCTTTACTTATTTAGCCTCAATTATTCAGCATCTATGTGCTTGTCGAGAAACTCCAACATCCGGGTCCAACGTTCGATGTTGTTTTCCGGCTTATAGAAACCATGACCCTCTTCTTCTTTTGTCATCCACTCATAATCATGACCAAGTTCATCAAACTTGGCGCGCAGGCGTTTAGCGTGCGTTAGCGGTGCGCGACGGTCCTTTTCACCATGAATCAAGAACACCGGTACGGTTACTTCATCGGCACGGTGAACTGGGGATTGCTGATGCCGCTCACTGGCATCAGGATGAAAAATCTTAGCGAGGAAATTTTGTCCCGCTTCGACTTCAGTGGTATCGCCTTCCTCAAACATTAAGTCCAAGTCGTAGACGCCAACAAAACCAATCGCACAGTTATACTTATTCGGCTCGCGAATCACGCTCATTAATGCTGCATAAGCGCCATAAGATGCACCATATGTGCACATCCGTTCAGGATCTGCGATACCTTGCTCGATCAAATAATCGACTCCCGCAGTCATGTCATCGATCATCAAGGTACCCCATTTTCGGTAGCCAGCGCTTTGAAACTCTAAACCGAAACCGCCCGAACCGCGAAAATTAGGTTGCAAGACTGCATATCCGTGCGTCGCTAGAACTTTAGCATCCGTATCCAGCGCCCCGATCGTCTCGCGAATGCCATGCGGACCGCCGTGCGGAAGCAATATCAGAGGTAATTTTTTGGCCTCTTGACCGCGCGGTAGTGTCAGTAATGCGGTAATTTTCGTTCCATCTTTTGCTTCGTAAACAATGGTTTGAGTGGTCGGAATTTGTTCTTTCTTCAACCAGGGTTGTGCTTGGGCGATCGGTGTTAATTTGCGTGCTTGGCGATCAAATAGATAAAAAGTGGCCGGATCGTTTGCCGAAGCAACCCGAAGAATGACTTGATTCGCGTCTTTTGTTGCAGAGTTCACACTCACGCTACGTCCCGGAAACGTCGCCATAAGACTCTGCACCACTTGCGCAAAGTCGTCGTCTTCGGAGCCTTGGAAAAATACTGCGTCAATTTTGTCGTACTCAAACCAAGCACCAATAAGATCGTTTGGATAGCCATCACGGATACTCATCAAAGGCTCAAGATCGACATCTGGATGGGTCGCCACTACTTCTTCTGTTCGGGTTTTCAGGTTGTATATAGATATCGATTGCGTATCGGTCTCGGAGTTACTGAGACCCATCACTTCATAGCCATTCGGCATTATGGTGATTGGTGCAAACCCACCATCATCCTCGTGGTAGCGCATAATCTCATACCAATCCTCATTGGCACCATCGCGGGCCATAATGACAATCGCGTTGTTGTCTGCGGGTATGACCCCTGTCGCAACGCGCGCATCACCCGCTTGATCGACTAAAACTCGTGACGAGGTACCATTGCCAGCGCGAATCGGAATACGACCAGCACGACGTTTGGCGCCGGAATCGACATCAACTTCCCATAAGGTCAAGAATTGATCCGATTCAAACATCGAAGCCGTGTAAATCATTATTCTATCGTCTTGATTCGGTAACCAATCGACGACGTTCGCAATGACATATTCACCATCTCGTGATCGCGGTCCAGTTAGCACTGTTTTGCGTGAGCCATCAGCATTCATCGCAAACAGTTCGCCGGTAGGCGCGGGTATGTCAAGCGCGCCTACCTCTCTGGCCATGGTGATTACTAAACGCTTATCGTTTACCCAGTTAAAAGAGTTTACTGACTCGCCGTCAGCAGACTGCGTGACTGAGAGAATATCGAAGTTCTTAATATCCAAAACGCTTAATTGCACGGATCCTTCGTTGTCGCGAGCAGTGGCGGCTAAATAGCTACCCTTGGGTGATATTTTGATATCAATAAATTGCGCTGGCTTCGCGTAATTTTCGAGTATCGTGGTTTGAATATCAGTAGCACTAGTCGGCAAACTGATCAGTAAAACTGATAAAGTGGCGATAATTTTTTTCATAGTTCGTATCGTATTTGGGTCTGGAAAAATGATTCAGTTCTAAAGATAAGCACTTCACAAACAAGTAACAAGTTCTATTTAAACTGACATGAACCAAATGCAAAGTTACTCGCGTAAAAAACGTATTGATCGTAGTCTATCAACACCGGAAAGGACCAAAGGTTAGTCATGGAAGTTATACATCACGGTGGACATCGCACCGTTACAGGATCGTGCCACGAATTTCGATATGCACCGGGGCGTGCGATTTTGGTCGATTGCGGTTTACTGCAAGAAGGAAATCACGCTGATCAAGCGCAACAAATAGATTTTCAGCTTGATGCCATCGACGCACTGGTAATTACACACTCGCATCTTGATCATGTCGGCCGAATTCCTTGGCTACTTGCCGCCGGTTTTCGAAAGCCCATTTACTGCACAACGGCTACCGCAGAGTTATTGCCACTGATATTAAGTGATGCGATCAAGGTTGGCATAACGCGCGATCGCAAAGTTATTGAGGGTTTATTGGACTTGCTCCAACAGCTTATTCGACCCTTGAAATATGACCAGTGGTTGAGCATTAGTGACGATCTGATGATTCGTTTTCGGCAAGCAGGACACATTCTCGGCTCCGCTTATGTTGAATGTGAAATCAATACTCAACGGGTCGTATTTTCTGGCGATATTGGTTGTAAGAATACTCCCTTACTTGCCGATCCAACTCCTCTAGAACGTGCCGATTGGCTTTTTCTCGAGAGTACGTATGGGAATCGGCTACACGAGCCTCGGCGTGATCGGACGGCCCGCTTGAGTCAAGTGATTCAGCGCTGTATCGAAAATAAAGGGGCGATACTGATTCCCGCCTTTGCTATCGGTCGCACGCAGGAGCTCTTGTATGACATCGAACAAATTATTGATGAAATGCAGCGGCTACCTCATGACAAGTATGAATTCCCTGTTGTCGTTTTGGACTCACCATTAGCGGCGGCGGTTACCGAACGTTATGCGCGATTAAAAGCGCTTTGGGATGACGAAGCGAAAGACCGCATCGCGAAAGGTCGACATCCACTCGATTTTTCTCAACTCGTCACCATAACCAGTCATGCTGACCATGAACGTTTAGTGAATCGACT
>DASSWH010000181.1:0-2997 GCA_035705175.1 Pseudidiomarina sp. | reverse complement strand
TCGAGTGCGATGATTGATCGTGTTGTTATAGCAAACCAACGCCGTTTATGTGAAATGCCGGTGGGCTTCAAATGGTTCGCCAAAGATCTACTAGCAGGTACAACCGCTTTTGCGGGTGAGGAAAGTGCGGGAGCAACGTTTTTAGATCGCAGTGGCAATGCATGGTCTACAGATAAAGACGGCATCATTATGGCGCTCCTTGCGGCAGAAATTTGTGCCACAATGGGCCATGATCCCAGCGTGTACTACCAACAGCTATGCGAACAGCATGGCACTGCCTACTACCAGCGCGTAGATGTGCCATCCAGTGCCGCTATGAATCAGACTTTTAAAGCCCTACGATCAGAGCAGTTGAAACTCGATAAATTAGCTGGCGATACCGTGCAGCAGGTGATTACGCATGCACCAGGAAACGGGGCTGCGATTGGCGGCGTCAAAGTGAGCACCGCCAACGGTTGGTTTGCGGCGCGGCCTTCAGGAACGGAGCCGATTTATAAAGTTTATTGTGAAAGTTTTATCAGCAATGAACATTTGGTCGCATTGGCAACTGAAGCACAAGCGCTGGTGAATGAATGGTTGCAAGACTAGTACCCGTCAATTAAGCCTGTTGACGCTCAAGTTCTTCTTGGGCGTCGTGATCTTCTTCAGCAAGTGCAGTAAGCAACTCATCGGATGTTTGTCCGGGAGACAACATGGCGTAACTACTATGTGGTTGATCCACAGGGCGAGCGCGTTTGGTGACACGGTAGAGAGAATAAACACAAACCACACTCGTCATGACGACTATCAGTAGGAAGAAGTAATTTACTCCTCCGAATTCCATCAATGCAGCAACCGCTGGCGCACCGATAATTGAACCAATTCCACCGACTTTGATAATTGCACTAGTGGCGCCAACCATTTGATCTTTTTCCAAAAAATCATTGGTATGCGCCATGCCAAGAGAGTAAAGCGGCAGCGCGCACGCGCCAAAAAGTCCAACGCACAGGTAAATCAGCCAGACTAATTCGGATCCTAACTGAGACAAGATCAACGCCATGAACGCAGCAGTTCCGGCGCAACCTGCCATGATGATCCGGCGGTCGTAGCGATCAGAGAGCAGCCCTATGGGTGCTTGAGATAGCATCCCGCCCAAAATAAACGAGGCCATAAATAGAGAAACCTGACCAATACTTAAACCGATATAGATCGCGTACATCGGGCCTATTCCATAGAACATGGCATAGCAAGCCTGCATGATGAAGGCATTGACTATCCCTAGTGGAACCAGCTTAAAAAGCGCCCAAATGGGCACTTTGCGTGATTCATGCGTGGTCGGCTCAACGGTCACACTGATTAAAATTGGAATGAGCGCTAGGTTAATCAATAAAGCAACAATGGCAAAAGCCACGAAACCCGATGGGTCGGCGACACCGAGAATCAGTTGCCCCAGAACTAAGCCACCATAAATAAGCACCAGATACACGGCGAGTAGGGTGCCACGGTTTTTATTATCTGCCATGGTGTTGAGCCATGATTCGACAATGACAAAAATAGCTGAAATCGCAAAACCGGTCAGGAATCGCATAATGAACCAGACGGTCGGGTCGATCCAAATGGCCTGAATCAAAATTGATGCAGCCGCTAACGCAGCAAGACCACCAAACGCTCGAACATAACCGACACGTCGTATATCTTTGGGTGCGCGGGTTGTACCAAATAGAAATCCAATAAAATAGGCCGACATAATAATGCCGGTGGTCAGGGTACCAAAATTTTCTATCGTAGCGCGCAGACTGAGCAGGGTGCTCGTCATACCGACACAGATGCCAATCAGAGTAATACTGGTGAGCAAAGAACTGATTGCACGTAGCTGTTGTCTCAGCATGGTGTCGGACCCAATGAATCGTGAATGGCGATGATGTAAAATGGTAGCACGCTTTGAGCGTTTCTTAAATGGAATAGGCGGTTATCCACAGCTTGTTACTTGCCGATACTGTAGGCGCTGTTTATGATGAACACCCTGAGCTTGTGACAATGGACACCAAAGCAGAGCATGATGCGAATGAAATTCAGCGTAAATATCCTCATTTTGACCTGTGTACTGCTCTGGAGCAGCGTCAGCTTTGCTGCAGTCGAATTAAATCAACTCTACCAACAGCGCATTCCGGTGGTGACGCAAAGCCCAAGCGAACGAACCGATGCATTGCAAGCAGCGCTGAAAGGAACTTTATTGAAAGTATCTGGCGACACGCAAGCGCTTGGCCACGAAGCCGTGCGAGCGGCCCTAAGTAATGTGCGTGACTATGTAGTGCAATATGGTTACCAGCAGGATGAGCAACTCATGCTGTGGGTACAGTTTGACGCGGAAAAGATTAATCGTTTGCTACAACAGTCTGGTTCTGGCGTATGGAGTAATCTTCGACCGCTTATTTTGGTTTGGTTAGTGAGTGAAAACGATCAACTTCAACGTGAATTAATTGGCAGCTCCGATGAATCGGTATTGACGCAACAGCTTCGAAACGCAGCGCAAGAGCGAGGTCTACCGATTCGACTACCGTTACTCGATTTGAATGACACGATGAGCGTAGATGTAGTGGATGTGTGGGCTCGCTTTGATGATCGCATCCAATTTGCAAGCGCTCGTTATCAGCCCGATGGCATTGTCGTGGCGCGAGTTTATCAGGCTGACCCGACACTGCAAAAGGGGCGTTGGCAAGCAGACTGGTCAATGGATATGGGCGAATTAAAGTGGCGTGGCGAGGTTTTTAGTGACGATCGAGATGAGATTGGTGAACTGATTATTGCCGCTTTAACCCAAGAACTTGCGCAGCGCTACAGAATTGACTCGAGTATCGAAGCGACGAATCGCTGGCGACTTGCCGTGGACGGAATCGACTCCCTCGTAAAAGCAATTCAGGTTGAGCAGTTATTGTTGAGTTTACCAGCCGTTCAGTCTGCCCAACTGGTTGCATATCAGCAACATCGAGGTGAATTTGAATTACTGCTGCAAACGGC
>DASSWH010000180.1:0-4017 GCA_035705175.1 Pseudidiomarina sp. | reverse complement strand
CGTTTCGTTGAACAATTACGATCGGTTGGGAAAGGCAGCTACAGTGTCGCTGACGCAGGCTTATTTGTGTTGTACAGCATTCCCCGAGATATCGAAGTCTTCTTTCCGATGGCCGCTTTGCTCGGCGGATTAATCGGTATGGGTATGCTGGCAAGCAACTCTGAATTAGTTGTGATGATTGCAGCGGGACGGTCGCGATTAAACATTATCAATGCGGTGATGAAGGCTGCAGTGATCATGATGTTGGTAGTCATGGCTCTGGGTGAATTTGTGGCTCCAGAGCTTGAATCGAAAGGCCGAGAATTGAGAGCACGAGCTATTTCCGGTGGCAGTCTTATTTCTGCTCAACAAGGTATCTGGGCGCGGGACGGTCATCATTTTGTGAATATTGGTGAGGTCGAAAATACGGGTCGACTGCGTGATATCACCATCTATCGTTTTGATGAGAGTCGTAATTTGGATTCGGTTGTCCAAGGTCGCTCTGCGGTTTATGCGGGTGAGCAATGGCGGTTGTCACAAGTGACTGTAACAGAGCATAGAGCGGACAGAATCAATCGTACTGTTGCGCCAACGTGGATTTGGGATTCGTCATTAACACCAGATAAACTCGGCGTCGTGACAGTAAAACCAGAGTCGCTATCCATTCGCGGGCTCACTGATTATTTAGAGTACTTGGAGAGTAATCATCAAGCCGCCGAACGCTATGAACTTGCGTTATGGAGAAAGATTCTTGCTCCTGTCACGGTGGCGGTGATGTTGTTAGTCGCGTTATCGTTTATTTTTGGTCCATTACGTTCTACCACAATGGGGGCCAGAATATTACTCGGCGTTGTTACCGGATTTGGGTTTCATGTGAGTAATGAAATTTTTGGACCACTGGCACAGGTTTATCAACTACCCCCGATGCTAGGCGCAGTACTGCCAAGTGCGTTGTTCGCAGGAGCAGCCTTATGGGTATTGCAAAAACATCGATGACAGTAAACTAAGATAATTTGAACGATGGTGCCGAAGGGGGGACTTGAACCCCCACGCTGTTACCAGCGGCGGATTTTGAATCCGCTGCGTCTACCAATTCCGCCACTTCGGCAAAAAGATTGGAATCAATTGGTGAAGCGCATTATACGCATGCTCATTTGCCGATCAAGAAAAATTAGATCCCATTGTACTGTTTGCCTATTTCGTGAGCATCTTATCGGATGATGTGGTGCATTTGGCCTAAATTATAGGCATAGGGCTGAGCATTTCGGTATGATAGCAAGCTCGACTCAATTAAGTGGTTCGTTATGACAGATACTCCCTCCACGGCCATGGTTCATGCAGGTTTTCCAAGCGCCGGATTTTGGCGCCGGGTAGCGGCATGGATTTATGACCTGTTAGTTGCAGTGGCAATTGTCATGTTAGCGACGGCAATCGCCTTAGGATTTGCGGCAGTATTAACGACGATCGGTTGGGTTACGCTCAACCAAGGGGTCGATCATGCTGCGTGGTTAAATCAATCGCCATGGTTCAGTATATATATTGTATTGGTCTTGGCGTTATTTTTTGGTTGGTTTTGGTGGCGTAGCGGTCAGACGCTCGGTATGCGCGCGTGGCGACTCAAAGTACAGCAACAAAACGGACTTTGCCTGACTAAAAAGCAAACCATTATTCGATTGCTAACTTGTTTGCTCGGATTGGGTAATCTTTGGGTCTTAGTCGATCGGAAACACCGCCGTGCTTGGCATGACTATGCCGCAGGGAGTGAACTTGTTGTGCTCTCGAAGGAGGCAAACCAACTCTATTATTGGCGAGAATTATAAAATTCTTGCGTTTATGTGAAGTTCGTCTATTGTAGATGTGAATTTATTGTAGTATTTAACACGCAACTTTGCTTTCAAAAGGAAAATTACATGAAATATTCTTTGTTTGCTGCTTGCGCGATAATGGCGGTTGCTATTAGCGCATCAGCTCAAGCGGGTAAACTCGGAACTCCATCGACTAGTGCGTCGCACTTAAATGAAGTTCGCGAATTACTGTGGTCATCCAATGGCGGCGAATGCACGAAAAGCTGTGCAAAGGCCGAGCTAGTCGGCGATTTTCATATTCTCACGCAGTTTGATGAAAACGGAAATATTGTTTATCAAGAAGTTGAGAATGTAAATTCCTGGAATAAGCAGGGAAAGGGAAACAGCGCTGATAAATCTGCAAATGGAAGTGATGGTGGTATCAGCGCGCTGAACACCGTCACATATCAATACGGAGACTACATCGTCTATGAAGATCAATATTTCATGACGGTAAACGGCGAAACCTTTTTACGAGTTGTTTTTTCTTACTACACACTCGACGGTTACTTCGTGAAATCTCGTACTGAAGATATTCGTCGGTACGTTATTATTCGTTAAACTTCACGTTTTGAAGAAACCCGAGATTCGTTCTCGGGTTTTTTGTATGTGCGGTGCTGTTCTTTGCTATGATAGAAACGACTTTTTAAGATATATGGAGCTTCATGGCCAATCCAACTGATGGTACCCATTCAGAACAACCCGAATATGAGGTTGAAATCCCGTCGCGAGAGGCGATTCTTGAGACCATCACAGCACGTCTAAAACCTCTCAGTTTTGATGACATCGTTGCCAAGTTCGCACTCAACGACGAACGGCAGTTGGTTGGCATCAAACGCCGATTGCGAGCAATGGAGCGCGATGGACAACTTATTTACACCAAAGCCAATGCATATGGATTGCCTGACCGAATGAGCCTGATAAAAGGGCGAATTATTGGGCACAGAGATGGGTTTGGATTTTGCCGCCCGCATGACGGTGGTGATGATTTGTTTATCCCGCAACCGCAAATGTATGCGGTACTGCATGGTGATGAAGTACTGGTACAAGAACAAAAGAAAGATGCGAAAGGACGCAGAGAAGGGCGGATTGTCCGAGTCTTGAAGCCTCGTGAGGGAGATATTGTTGGCCGATATTTCGTCGATCACAATCTCGGTGTTGTGGTACCAGATGATACTCGTATTAACCAAGATATTCTGATCCCAGAGGAAAATAAAGGCGCAGCGCGCCATGGCCAGATAGTTGTGGCTAGAATAACTCATCGTCCGAATCGTCGAACCAGTCCTATCGGAACTATCGTTGAAGTCCTCGGTGATCATATGGCTCCTGGAATGGAGATCGAAGTGGCGATCCGCGAGCATGATATTCCGGTGAATTGGACTGCTGAGACTGAAAAGTACGTTGCTCAGCTCGATGAATCCATTCCCGCTGAAGCTTATGAGGGTCGGCTCGATTTAAGAGAGCTGCCACTGATTACAATAGATGGCGAAGATTCACGGGATTTTGATGATGCTGTTTATGCTGAGCCGGAGCGAAAAGGCTTTCGGCTGTGGGTTGCTATTGCGGATGTCAGCTACTATGTGCGACCGAATACGGCGCTGGATAAAGATGCGTTGGAGCGCGGCAACTCTGTATATTTCCCAGACTTTGTCGTGCCGATGCTGCCTGAAAAGCTGTCCAACGGTTTGTGCTCATTGAATCCTCAAGTAGACCGTTTGTGTATGGTTGCTGAGATGTTCATTAATGAACGCGGACAGCTTGGCGACGCTAAGTTTTACCCCGCAGTGATGAAATCTCATGCTCGTTTAACCTACACCAAAGTCGCGAAAATTTTAGAAGGTGAGCCGACGTTACGAGCTGAATATCAGTCAGTTCTCGGTGGCATTGAAAATTTACATAAGCTTTTTAAGGTGTTGAAAAAGGCTCGTCAGTTGCGCCACGCGATTGAATTTGAAACGACCGAAACCCGATTTATTTTCAATGCTGAACGTAAAATTGAAGAAATATTGCCGGTTCGTAGAAATGTTGCACACACGATCATTGAAGAGTGCATGATCATGGCAAACGTTGCGACGGCTCGATTCATCGAAAGCCATGATGACATTTCGGCGCTGTTCCGGGTGCATGAGACACCACCCGAAGATCGCCTGAGTGGCTTTAAAACATTTTTATCAGACTTGGGTTTAACCATGAC
>DASSWH010000179.1:0-14082 GCA_035705175.1 Pseudidiomarina sp. | reverse complement strand
TCAACGGTCCTGGTGAGGCACTCATCTCGCAAGTGGGTTTGGCTGGTGCCAAGAATAAGAGTGGTTTTTACATTGATGGCGAGCGGCAAAAAGAGCGTCTCGACAACAATGACCTCGTGGATCAGCTCGAACGACATATCCGCGCTAAGGTGAAACGCTTAGAAGCCGAACAGATTCCTGTGAAGCAAAGCTAAACCTGCGGTATACTACCCGCCTAAAATTGATCCCAACTGTGAACAACTGACGAGAAAGTAACAACGTCGTGGCAAAAACTATTCAAGCAATTCGTGGAATGAACGATATTCTGCCTAGCCAAACTCCGGCCTGGCAGTACGTTGAAGGCGTGATTCGTAATACTGCCGCTGCATATTCCTATCAAGAAATTCGTATGCCTGTGGTCGAAAGTACTGACCTGTTTAAGCGCTCCATTGGTGAAGTCACTGACATCGTCGAAAAAGAGATGTACACCTTCGACGATCGCAATGGCGATAGCCTAACCCTGCGCCCAGAAGGCACAGCCAGTTGCGTACGTGCTGGGAACGAACACGGTTTGCTCTATAACCAAACCCAACGGCTTTGGTATATGGGCCCGATGTTTCGCCATGAGCGTCCGCAAAAAGGTCGTTATCGTCAGTTCCATCAATTCGGCATCGAAGCTTTTGGTATGGACGGCCCGGATATAGATGCCGAGGTGATTTTGCTCTCAGCTCGCATGTGGCAGGCCTTTGGCATTCGTGACCAAGTACAGTTACAACTGAACTCGCTGGCCTCCAATGAAGCTCGCGCCAATTATCGCGTGGCACTGCGCGATTATTTACGTGCGCATGAAGCGCAGTTGGATGAAGACTCGAAACGTCGCCTCGATACCAATGTGTTGCGCGTTCTCGACAGTAAGTCGCCGCAAACGCAAGCCGTTCTGGTCGATGCACCCAAACTCAGTGAGTACTGGGACGATGAATCTCGGGTTCATTTCGACGGCTTACGTCAGCGTTTAGAAGCTGCAGGTATTGACTACGTGTTGAATGAAAAGTTAGTCCGTGGTCTTGACTATTACAACCGCACTGTATTCGAGTGGGTGACTACCGAACTCGGATCACAAGGCACGGTCTGTGCCGGCGGTCGTTATGATGGCCTCGTGGAACAGCTTGGTGGAAAACCAACGCCAGCAGTGGGCTTTGCTATGGGTATTGAACGTCTGGTTTTACTCTTGGAAACACAAGGTCTAATTCCAGTCACGCAGAGCAGCGATTTGTACCTGATTGCCGGTAACGATGACGCGGAACTAAACGTGTTGACCGTTGCCGAACAACTTCGAGACGCACTGCCGACACTGCGTATTCAGGTGCACAGTGGCAGCCAAGCGCTGAAGAAAAAATTAGCCAAAGCAGATAAATCCGACGCCACCTACGCACTGGTGGTGATGAACGACAATGACAAGTTAAGCTATCAGCTGAAACACTTACGCGAGCGCGAAATCGACTACAGCACAACGCCCGCACTTAGCGCTATTATCGAACAGTTAGGTAACGGTAAATAGTGAACAGTTAACAGAAGTGAGTCAGGACTCCCGTCTCTTTTCTATACTATTCACCGTTCACTATTCACTATTTACGAAGAATTACAGAACGAGGTATGACTAATGGAAACCGAAGATCAACAAGTCGAACGTATCAAGGACTTTTGGAACGAGCATGGTAAGGGAATCATCGCTGGATTGGTGATCGGTTTTGCCTTGTTCTATGGTTGGCGCTATTACGATGCGCAAACCATCGCTAAGCAGGAAGCTGCGTCAGAAGCATATAGTGAGATTCTTGCTCAATTGGCGAGTGCTGATGATGCCGCAATTGCCGCAGCGCAGAAATTCGTCCAGGAACAGGCCGGTACCAGCTATGGCAACATCGCTGCACTAGAGCTTGCACAACAAGCTGTCAATCAAGGTGATCTAGAGACAGCCGTCAGCGCCTTACAAGTAGCCCGTGATAACACAGAAGGCGCAATGAACGCGGTAGCAACCGTTCGTCAAGCGCGCGTGCTTATTGCACAAGCTGACTATGACAAGGCCATAGCTGCACTGCAAACCATTGAATCTGTTGCCGGTTTTGGTGGCATCGCAGCCGAATTACGTGGTGATGCGCTGCTTGCCAAAGGTGACACCGCGGCTGCACGAGCGGCCTATGAAGACGCGCTAGCGGTGGTCGATTACAACTCGCCATTGGCTGAAATTAAACTGAAAAGTATCCCGGCGGAATCATGAAATTTGTGAAGTTAACTGCAGTAGCAATGACCGCAGCTGTTTTGAGTGGTTGTTCAATTTTTAGTGATGAAGAAATCACCTACAAAGAACTGCAACCCATCACGGCGACTGTTACACCACAAGTGCAATGGTCTCAGGAAATTGGCGATGGCGTCGGTGATTATTTCTCGCGCTTAAACCCAGTGGTTGTAGGTGAGCACTTGATTGCAGCGGATCGTCGCGGCATGGTTGCTGCTTTTGATCGCAATTCCGGACAGCCCGTTTGGCGTGTTGACGTTCGTACACTGCTCGGTGGTGCCGAGGAAGGCTGGTTGTTCCCAGAGGAACCCCTGCGCATTAGCGGTGGTTTAACCTCGGGTGGTAATCGAATTTTCTTTGGAACCGAAAACGGTCAAGTGATCGCCCTGAGTCCGGACAATGGTGAGTTATTGTGGCAAGCCGATGTCAAAGGCGAAGTGATGGCTGATCCAGCAGTCGGTGACGGCTTTGTGGTGGTACAGACGGGTGCTGGACAAATTATTGGTTTGGATGAGCGCACTGGCGAGCAGCAATGGTCGCTGCGCACAGAAGTTCCAGCATTAACGTTACGCGGTACCTCAGCTCCGATTATTACCAATGGTGGTGCTTTGTTTGGTACCGCCACGGGCAAACTGTCTGTCGCCGTATTAGAAAATGGACAGCAAGCTTGGGAAGCCCGTTTAGCCATTCCGCAGGGTGCAACTGAGTTGCAGCGTTTGGTAGATGTCGATTCCAAGCCCGTCGTGTACGGATCAGCGGTATATGCAATTGCATATAATGGGCAAGTGGCATCGGTAGAGCTCAATTCAGGTCGTGTCATTTGGCAACGCGAGTACTCCTCATTCCAGAATATCGACATCAGCGGCGGTCGTTTGTATTTAACAGACGTTGACGACAGTGTTTATGCACTGGATCCGCAAGGCGGCGTGGAAGTCTGGAGCAACAATGATCTCACGGGGCGTGAGCTCACTGCTCCTGTGCGCTACAAAAATACGATTGTCGTCGGTGACCGCTTTGGTTATCTGCATTTCTTAAATGCCAGCACTGGTGAATTGGTTGGGCGTTTAGAAATGGATGACGAAGCCTACGTGGCGCCAGTTGTGAGTGGTGACACTCTCTATGTTCAATTACGCGACGGTAGTTTACTCGCGGTAGGAATTTAAAAGCTATGTTACCTGTTGTGGCCCTGGTCGGGCGCCCGAATGTGGGCAAATCTACCCTGTTTAATCGGCTAACCCGCACGCGGGACGCACTGGTAGCAGACTTTCCTGGACTCACGCGTGACCGTAAATACGGTCAGGCGAATTACGACGGTTTCCAATTCATTGTTATCGACACCGCTGGTGTGCATGGCGATGAAGAAGGTATCGACGCCGAAATGGCATCGCAGTCACTGCGCGCGATTGATGAAGCCGATGTCGTGCTGTTTATGGTTGATGCTCGCGATGGCATCACCGTAGCCGACAATGCAATTGCTGAGTACTTGCGTAAAATGAGCAAGAAGTCTTATGTGGTTGCCAACAAAATTGACGGCATTGACGCCAATGCCGCGCAAGCTGATTTCTTCGAGCTGGGCCTTGGTGATGTTTATGGTATTGCCGCTGCGCATGGACGTGGCGTTGAGCAACTCCTCGAGAAAGCCTTCACCCCTCTACTCGAGACCTACCCAGATATTCGCGTTGAACCTGCAGAACCGGTACCTTTGGTCGATGAAGATGGCAACGTGGTGGTCGATGAGGCCGGCGAAACGATTTATGTCGATCCGAATCAAGACCTCGCACACGACGAAATTGATTATTCCACTTTACCATTGAAGCTCGCCATTGTTGGGCGCCCAAATGTGGGCAAATCAACGTTGATTAACCGCATTCTCGGTGAAGAGCGCGTGGTGGTTTACGATATGCCAGGCACCACCCGTGATTCGGTCTATATTCCGATGGAGCGCGACGAGCGCCAGTACATATTAATCGACACCGCAGGTGTGCGGCGTCGCGGTAAAATTGACGAAACGATCGAAAAATTCTCGGTCATCAAAACCTTGCAGGCGATTGAAGATGCCAACGTAGTGATTGCGGTGATTGATGCTCGTGAAGTGGTGTCTGACCAAGATCTTAACTTGATTGGTTTTGCCCTAAACGCCGGTCGTTCGATTGTAATTGCGGTGAACAAATGGGATGGCCTCAGCCATGACCACCGCGAAGAAATTAAACGCGAACTCGACCGCCGCTTAGGCTTTGTCGACTTTGCTCGCCTGCATTTTATCTCAGCATTACACGGCAGTGGTGTCGGCAATTTGTTCGAATCCGTTCAGGAAGCCTTTGCGAGCGCGACGCAACGCGTCAGCACCGCCAAGCTGACTCGAATTCTCGAAATGGCCGTAGATGAGCACCAACCACCCTTGGTGAGTGGTCGTCGCGTCAAGCTCAAGTATGCCCATGCCGGTGGTTATAATCCACCACGCATTATCATCCACGGCAACCAAGTAGAACGCTTACCTGGCTCCTACCAACGCTACCTCACCAACTATTTCCGCAAAACTCTCGGCATTATGGGCACGCCTATCAAGGTCGAGTTCCGCGAATCGGTGAACCCCTACGCTGGCCGTAAGAACAAACTGACCAGCACCCAAGAGCGCAAGCGCAAGCGCCTGATGAAGTTCATCAAAAAGAAAAAATAAAGCCGATTACAGATCGTTACTGCGCCTTAAACTTAATCAGTTGACGGCGCTCTTTCTTGTCGGGCTTGTGGTCGGGGTGCGGGTTGTAGAGCGCATTGACGCGTCGTAACTCGGCTTCTTTTTCGCGCCGTGCGATTGATTTTGGGGTTTCTTCGTAGAGCTCTTTCGCCAAGGGTGCACTGAGGCGATGCTCGCTAAGCGCGCAAATCACCACATCATAAATGTCATGTCCGCGCGGGCAGCGCACAGTCTGCCCGACGGTAACGGTTTTGGATGGTTTACAGCGTTGCCCGTCCACTTGCACTTTACCCGATTGCACCAACTGTCGAGCCACCGAACGCGTCTTGCAAAACCGCGCGGCCCATAGCCATTTATCGATGCGTACCGGTTCCGAACGAGTGTTCATTACGATTCCAACAAATCCGCTTCAGTAAAGCGATACTCAGTTAAGCAATACTCGCAGGTCATGACCACCGCACCATCTTCTCGCAAAATGTCGCGCAGTTCTTCGGGTTGTACCGAAGCCAACGCAGCCATGGTGCGCTCGCGTGAGCAGCCACAGTGAAACCGCACTGGCTGCGCCGGGTAGAGCTCCACTTTTTCTTGGTGATACAAACGCAACAAAACTTCTTCACCGGGTAAGGTGAACAATTCCGCTGCCGTCATGGTCTCAGTCAAGTGTTCGAGATGTTCAAACGCAGCCAGGTCTTGGCCGCTGGCTGGCATCACCTGCAGCAGCATGCCTGCCGCATGTTCGCCGTCAGCGTGCAGCCATAAGCGAGTCTGTAGTTGTTCGGATTGCTGGAAATAGTCTTGAACCACCTCGGCAATCGAACCACCACTGGCATCGACAACGCCTTGATAGCGCTCACCGCGCTCGGGTGTTAAGGTGATAACCAATAAGGCTTTGCCGAGCAACTCTGTGAGCCCAGTTTCGGTGTCAGCAACGTCTTGACGCAAACGAGCAATGCCGCGTAAATCTTGATGATGTGAGCCGTTAACCGCGATAAAGTTAACCGGGCCATCGCCCTGTAATTGCAGGTTGATATGGCCTTCGAATTTCAGCGTTGCGCACAGCAGCGCGGTTGCCGCCATCAGCTCACCCAGTAAACGTTGCACCGGAGCTGGGTATTGATGGCCCCGTAGCATGCGTTGGTAGCTGCTACTTAATTGCACCAGTTCACCGCGAACATCTTGCTCAACAAAGGTGTAACGATGCAATTGATCCATTGGATAATGGCTGGCTTTGGTCATGGAATACGTCTCGAAGTCATGATTGTGTAAAAGAAGATGGTTATGATACCAAATTCTTCAAATTATATCTGTTCAGCGGCAATTTGAGTCGCTAGAATGAATTTTCTTAAAGCGACGTCACAAAATTATAACGAAAATGCAGAAGCTACTTGATAACCCGGTGTGGTGGGCTCGCGGACTATGGACGCTCACCGCTGTTTGCGCGATTGCCGCCGCCCTTATAGTTGCCCAACTCACCTGGCAATTTTTGACACCTCCAGCCGCACCTGAAGCTGGCCCGTTGCCGCCTGCAGAGGTGCAGTCGCGCACCCGCGTGGATGTTGCCGGCATCAATCGCCTTAACTTATTTGGTAGCGCTGCCACGGTTCAACAGGCATCCACCAACGCGCCGAAAACGCAATTGAATGTACGTTTGATGGGGGTGTCTGCGGCGTCGACACCGGCGCGTTCAGCAGCAATTATTGAACAACGCGGTACCCAAGAAGTCTATGTAGTCGGTGATAAACTGACCGGTACGCAAGTCGGGGTGCATGAGATTTATGCAGACCGTGTGATACTCGACAACAATGGCCGTCTAGAAACACTGGAGCTTGAGGGTATTGGTGAGCTGAGTGAGGGGCTATCGTTGACGATGGAGAATAGTCGTTCACGTAGCGATGCGCAGCCAACCGAACAGGAACGTCCACGGATTGCGCGGCGCGCAGCGACGCAATTGAGTCGCGACCAAGTGCAACAAGCTCGGCAAGCGGGTAGTGCTGGAATTCTCAATTACATTCGGTTTAGTCCAGTGCAAGAAGCCGGTGGCATCACTGGCTTTCGCTTACAACCGGGTCCAAATCCGGAACTGTTTAACGCCGCGGGTTTTCAATCCGGCGACATTGCGGTCGCCATTAATGGTGAGAACCTCACTGATGCAAGTACCGCGATGCGGATGACAAGTGAGCTTGAGCAAATGCAGCAAGTCACAGTCACCGTATTAAGAGATAACGAGTACATTGATCTTGAGCTCAGTGTGCCAACAGAACAATAAAAGCAGAATCAGAATGAAAGGAACACGCATGCGTCACTCCACACTCTCCATCGCGCTGGCTTTGAGCCTCGCCGCCGCAGCTACGTCAGCTGTGAGCTACGCCCAAGCGCAACGCAGCGCAGCCGAAGAGCCGGTCGAATACGCCGCGAGCTTTAAGAACACCGATATCACTGAATTCATTCAAGTGGTAGGGCGTAACCTGGGTAAAACCATGATTATCGACCCTGATGTACGCGGTAAAATTGATGTGCGTAGTTACGACGTTATGACCGAAGAACAATATTGGCATTTCTTTTTGAACGTTCTCGATGTCTATGGTTTTGCTACGGTTGAAATGGAATCTGGTGTCATTAAAGTCATGCGCGACAAAGACGCGCGGAATGGTGCAATTCCGGTTGTTGATGACAATTCGCTTGGCGGCGACACCTTGGTCACGCGCGTGGTTCCCGTTCTCAATGTCTCAGTGCGCGAATTGGCGCCATTATTGCGTTTGCTAAACGACGCCAGTGGCGGCGGTAACGTGGTCTCTTATGACCCCTCGAACGTCATTATGTTAACTGGCCGCAGTGAGACAGTGCAGCGGTTAGTCGAGATTATTGAGCGAGTCGACCGGGCCGGTAACCAAGATGTTCATGTGGTCAAACTACAATATGCATCAGCGTCTGAAGTCGTCCGAATTGCCTCTGCTTTATTTGAGCAAACAGCCGATGGCACACCCTCATTGTTGATCCCGAAAATTGTTGCTGATGAACGGACCAACTCTGTGGTCGTCAGCGGTGAGCCACAAGCTCGTGAGCGCGTGGTTACTCTGATTGAACAACTGGACCAAGATTTAGAAGCCGAAGGAAATACGCGCGTTGTTTACTTAAAGTATGCCAAAGCAGAAGAGCTGGTTGACGTGTTACAAGGCGTCTCCGATTCGTTGGTGGCAGAACAACAACAAGCCGGGCAGGGGCAAGCTCAAGCTGCGCCTACACGCCGCAGCCGTTCGACTAATAATATTAGTATTTCTGCACATGAAGCGAGCAACTCGCTCGTTATTACAGCGCAGCCCGATATGCTGCTTAACTTAGAAAATGTGATTCGTCAGCTCGATATTCGCCGCGCTCAGGTTCATGTTGAAGCCATTATTGTCGAAATCTTCGAAGGCGATGGTGTTGATTTTGGTCTGCAATGGGTATCGGAAGACGGTGGGTTGGTGCAATACAGCAATGGCAATCAAGTACCTATTGGTCAACTTGCTGCAGCGGCTTACCTTGCTCGTGAACAACCCGGACGGGTCACGCGTGAGGTCGATAATGCCGGTAATCCACTAGTCACAGAAGAGCCTGCACAGCCAGGTAATGTCGAACTACTGGCCCAGTTGCTGGGCAACGTGAATGGGATGATGGTTGGTGTGGTAAAGAATGACTGGGGCGCCATTCTTCAAGCCGTCAGAACAACCACGAACTCAAACATTTTGGCAACGCCGAGCATTATGACGGTTGATAACGAAGAAGCATCGTTCTTGGTTGGTGAATCGGTGCCTACTATTACCGGTTCAACGATTGGTAGCGATAACCAGAACCCGTTCCAGACAGTCAATCGTGAAGACATCGGTATTAAGTTAAAAGTAACGCCGCAGATAAACGAAGGGAATGCGGTGCAGATGATTATTGAGCAGGAAGTTTCGAGTCTCAGTGGCGCGACGGCTGTCGATATTGTTATCAATAAACGTGAATTGAAAACGGTGGTCATGGCCGAAGATGGCGAGACCATTGTGCTTGGCGGCTTAATTGATGAAGACGTGCAAGAAAGCGTGTCGAAAATTCCATTGTTAGGCGATATTCCTTACCTTGGTAAGTTGTTCAGTTCAACATCAACGCGCAAACAAAAGCGCAATCTTATGGTGTTTATCAAGCCGACCATTATACGTGATTCGTCAACGGCAACAGGGCTGAGTAGTCGCAAGTACAATTACATTCGTGCGGAACAGTTGAAAGCCAAAGAAGATGGCATTGAATTGATGCCGATGACCGATGCGCCGGTCCTACCTGAATTTGATACCTCGCTCGCACTACCGCCTGGCTATGAAGAATACCTGCGCGACAAAGGAGCAGTAAGCGACCAGAAGGAAGGGAATGGCAATGAGTGAAATCGCTGACGTCGCAGCAGTTATAGCGCCGCGACGCTTGCCATTTGGATTCGCTAAACGGCATGGTGTGGTGGTACAAGAAAATCGCAATGAGCCAGACGGTGAGCCGACTTATATTGTCCATACTCGCGCTGATTTTGATCGTGATGCCCTCATTGAAGTGCGCCGCGTACTGGGGCAGTCGTTCAGTGTGCAAAAGCACGACAATGACACCTTTGAAGCGATTTTAACGCAAGCCTATCAGCGCGATTCGTCCGAAGCCAAGCAGTTGATGGAAGACATCGGCAATGAAACCAACCTATTTTCGCTCGCCGACGAACTGCCGCAAACCGAAGACTTGCTCGAAAGTGAGGACGATGCGCCGATTATAAAATTGATCAACGCCATGTTATCTGAAGCGATCAAAGAGGGCGCGTCAGATATTCATATTGAGACCTTCGAGAAGGACTTATTAGTCCGCTTCCGCATTGATGGCGTATTGCGCGAGGTCATTCGTCCCAACCGCAAACTGAGCTCGTTACTGGTGTCACGGATCAAGGTTATGGCGCAGTTAGATATTGCTGAAAAGCGCGTTCCTCAAGACGGACGTATCAGTTTGCTGATTGCCGGACGTGCGGTTGATGTGCGGGTGTCCACCATGCCCTCGAATCATGGTGAGCGGGTGGTGTTGCGACTCCTCGATAAGAACAATGCGCGCTTGAATTTGGCGCAGCTCGGTATGACTGAATCGAATCGCAAAATATTTGCGGAACTGATTAAGAAACCGCACGGGATTATCTTGGTTACGGGCCCGACAGGCTCCGGTAAAAGTACTACTTTGTATGCTGGCTTGAGTGACATCAACTCCAAAGACCGCAATATCCTGACTGTTGAAGACCCGATTGAATACGCCATTGAAGGTATCGGGCAGATGCAGGTGAATCCGAAGGTCAACATGACCTTTGCGCGCGGATTACGCGCTATTTTGCGACAAGATCCCGATGTGGTGATGGTGGGTGAGATCCGCGATGTGGAAACCGCACAAATTGCGGTGCAGGCATCGTTAACGGGTCACTTGGTGATGTCGACTTTGCACACGAATACTGCGGCGGGTGCTATCACGCGGCTTGAAGATATGGGCGTCGAACCTTTTCTACTGAGCTCCTCGTTGCTGGCTGTACTCGCACAACGATTAGTGCGGACGCTGTGTGAAGAGTGCAAAGAAACCTATGATCCGAGTGACGATGAGCTCGAGTTCTTCAGTAAAAAAGAACGCAAAACGGCGATCTTGTATCGAGCCAAAGGCTGCGATAAGTGCAATCACACGGGTTACCGTGGCCGAACCGGTATTCATGAATTACTGGTGGTCGATGAAAAGGTTCGTGAATTGGTGCATAACGGGCATGGCGAGCAAGCCATCGACAAGTATGTACGTAAATATACGCCAAGTATCCGCGACGATGGCTTGAGTAAAGTGGCGTTAGGGCTGACGACATTAGAGGAAGTCTTGCGCGTCACGCGTGAGGAATAATATATGGGTGCCTTTGCGTATCAAGCGCTGGATGCCAGTGGTCGGAAGAAGAACGGTGTTCTTGAAGGGGATACTGAACGCCAAGTTCGTCAACTATTACGCGAGCAAGGGTTGCTGCCGGTATCGGTCGAAATAGCTGAACAACAAAACCGAGCGACGAGTGAGTCCAAAGCCGGCGGCGTAGTCGGGTGGTTTGCTCGAGCGCGTATCCGGCGGATTAAAGCTGCTGATCTCGCCCTCATTACCCGACAGTTGGCAACCTTAGTACAAAGTGCGCTGCCGATTGAGCAAGCGTTGTTGGCTGTTGCTGAACAAACTGACAAGGCACGGCTGACGAATCTACTGATGGCCGTGCGATCGAAAGTCGTCGAAGGCTACTCGTTAGCCGAGGCCATGAGTGAATATCCGCATGTGTTTGACAAGTTATTTACCTCGATGGTTGCCGCGGGTGAACGTTCTGGACACCTTGACGAGGTACTGAATCGACTGGCCGACTACACTGAGCAACGGAATCGTTTGAAAAGTCAGCTGACGCAAGCACTGATTTATCCGATGGTGCTGACGTTCGTCGCCATTTGCATCGTGATTTTCTTGTTGGTGTCGGTGGTACCGAACATCGTTGAACAGTTTATTTCGTTGGATCAGACTTTACCGACCACCACGACAATCATGCTCGCCATAAGTAGTTTTTTACAAACCTTTGGCCCCTACATTTTGGTGGTGTTAGTGCTGGCCAGTATCGTGTTCTCCAGAGCACTCCGAAAACCAGCATTTCGCGATAAGTACGATGCTTGGGTGCTGAAAACACCACTGTTTGGTCGTGTTATTAAAGCGGTTAATACCGCCCGCTTTAGTCGCACCTTAAGTATTCTATCGGCATCAGCGGTACCCTTATTGGATGGCTTGCGGATTACCGGTCGCGTACTCACTAACCGCGCCATGCAGCATGCGATTGAAGAAGCTTCAGACCGCGTGCGTGAAGGCTCGTCGCTGCGCAACGCGCTCGCCAACACGAAACTCTTCCCACCGATGATGCTGCACATGATTGCCGCCGGTGAAAAGAGTGGTGAGCTGGAACAAATGTTGGGCCGTGCTGCGGACAATCAAGATCGCGATTTTGAGAATACGATGAACGTGGCATTGAAGATATTTGAACCAGCCTTGATTGTGACCATGGCGGGGATTGTCCTGTTTATTGTCTTAGCGATTATTCAACCCATCTTGGCACTAAACCAAGCAATGGGACTCTAACTGAAAGTGACAGGTGAACAGTTTACTAGGGGGTATTTATGAAACAAAAGGGATTTAGTTTGCTTGAGATTATGGTTGTTATTGCCATTCTCGGATTATTGGCCGCACTCATCGTGCCCAACGTCATTGGTGCCAGTGATTCCGCCAACCGTCAGAAGGCGCGTACCGATATCGTCTCGTTGGAGAATGCATTAGCCCAGTATCGTTTGGATAACGGTGAGTATCCAACCACTGAGCAAGGCTTACAAGCGCTGGTTGAAGAGCCACAACTTGAGCCATTACCACGGAACTATCGACGCGGCGGATATATTCAGCGTTTACCGCCGGATCCGTTTGGGAATGATTATTTAATGCTGAATCCAGGTGAGTATAGCGATGTCGATATCTTCTCGGCTGGCCCAGACGAGCAAGCAGGTACCGAAGATGATATCGGCAACTGGAATCTAGAAAACTAAAGCGTTACTGGCAAATGGCCAGTAGCGACAACCAAGGAGTTTCATGCGTCAGCGCGGGTTTACGCTTATAGAGGTGATGGTCACATTGGCGATTATTGCGTTACTCGCAACTGCCGTGACCTTTGTGGTGCCCGATCGTCGCGATGACGATAACGCCGAGTTTGTGCAGGAACTCTATTATCGGATGGAATATGCGCGCGAGTATGCGCTGGTTCGGCATGCCATTTTAGGTTTTCATTTTGATGATGAAAGCTATCGTTTTGTCCGTTGGAATCAGGACAACTTGCGCTGGGAAGCGCTCGATGAGCGCGGTTTACGCGAGCAACTGCTGCCAATGGATACCCGACTGAATGTTGATATCCAAGGCATCGGCATGATCGATGACGAACAAGAAGTGATTGAGTTATTCAGCCCAGAAGAAACCGATGAAGACACTGAGGAAGCCGCGGAGGATGGCCCCTTGCTGTTTCCCCAGTTGTTTATTTTTGGGAGTGGTGAGTTGCCTATTTTTCGGCTGACCTTTACCGATCAAGCGCGTCCAGAAGCACCCGAGCTCGGTATCCATAGTCTCGATGGTTTTCAGCTGGATTATGGCCGTTTGGATGCTCTCGATAGATTAGCGGAGGAGTTTGAGAATGCAGACTAACCTCCACCATCGAGGCTTCACATTGATCGAGGTCATGGCGGCGTTGGCAATTTTTGCAATGGCTGCAATTGCGGGTATCTCATCGTCCAGCGGGCATCTGAATGATTTAAGTTACATGCAAGAAAAAACGCTGGCGCGTTACGCTGCCAGCAATGCCCTGGCACGATTGTCGCTGGCATACCCACCGCGAGACAATGCCAATGGCGTGGAAGTCATCGCAAATCAGACCTTTAATTGGGTAGCTGATGTGAGCGATACACCCACGGAAGGCATTTTTTATGTGACGGTGCGCGTGTCACCTGCAGATGATCCTGAGCAACGTCCATTGCATCAAATCAGTGTTTACCAAGGGCCTATTCAAGAATGAAGTGGTCGACTAAACAGATGCCAGCTGCGAGCAGCCACTATGGTTTCACGTTAGTTGAAGTACTCGTTACTATGGCTATTTTTGCCATCATTGGTATTGCCGCATCAAGTGTAGTGAATAGCATGATGCGAACCAGTGAACAAAGCGAGTCGGCGATCGAAGATTTGCAACAGCTCCAGTATTCCATGCTCACACTCGAGCGCGATATTCGCTCAATGGTGCCGCGTAAAAATGCTACCGGAATGTTCTTTTTTGCGGATGACGAACGTTTTGCCTTTGTTCGCAACGGCTGGTTGAATCCCGGTGCGATGCTGCCGCGCAGTGAACTCGAGCCGGTTGCTTATTTGCTGCAAGACGGCAATCTGGTGCGCGAAAATTTTTATTATGTGGATGTGAGCGCCAGTGAAGATGCCAAATCGCGAATTGTTTTTGAAGATGTCGAGTCGATGGAATTAATGTTCTATCGGCGGCCGCCTGCAGATGCAG
>DASSWH010000178.1:0-4632 GCA_035705175.1 Pseudidiomarina sp. | reverse complement strand
GGTGAGGTGTATGGCGACCCGGGTGAGATCAGTTGGTCGCGTCGTGAGGACTATGATTTTGTACGTCCACGCACGAAGTCTGATGATGTGTTATCGAGCAACAATGGCCCCTCTGCAACCACCAAACGTGGGCATCAATTCCCTATGGCTTTCTTAGCGATAGCTGCAGGCCTTGATGGGCACGGTAATGATAGCGAACACCCGCTGCCGTATGTCCATGTCGATATCGCGGGTAGCGGGGTTGAAGGTGGTGATTGGCAGCATGGGAAACCTACCGCAACGCCAGTTGCTTGCTTTTCAGGATGCTATTTACATCGCTAACAACTGATTATTAGGATGGCAACTCGAATGCAGAAGATACAACAATGGCTACGTAGTAGTTTAGTGACAGCGGCCGCGCTCGTCACACTGACCGTTTCAGCACAACCGACTATGGATGATGTTGAAATTAAGGCCACACAGGTGAGTGAGCGGGTGTTTATGCTCACTGGTGCGGGTGGCAACATCGGCGTTTATGTGGGTGACAATGGCGTTGCTATGGTGGACGCACAGTATGCAGCATTGACGGATAAAATTGCTGCTGCCATCTCGGAAATCAGCGACAAGCCGTTGCAACTGCTCGTCAATACCCATTATCACCGTGATCATGTCGATGGGAACGCTGGCTTTGTTGAGCGCGGTGCGAAAGTCGTTGCGCATGAAAATGTCTTATCGCGCCTGCAAGCTGACGCTGAGTTTGACACCACGGGTTTACCGACTATTACGTTCGATAACGAGTTAGTTTTGAAAATCGGAGGCGACAGTCAATTGTTTATGCGCCACTACGCCAATGGTCACACCGATGGTGATGCGGTGATTTGGTTTGGTGATGAGAACGTTATTCACGCCGGTGATATGTTCTTTGTGGATCGCTTTCCGTTTATTGATCTGAATTCTGGCGGAAACGTTCAAGGCTTCATTGATAATGTTTCTGCGGTCATCGCGGAACTCGACGATGAGACGAAAATTATTCCAGGTCATGGTCCGTTGTCGACCAAGCAAGATTGGCAGCGTTTGGTTTCTATGGTCATCATTACGCGTGAGGAAGTTCGTCTGATGCAAACCGAAGGTTTGAGTGCAGACGAAATTGTTGAACGTGGTTTGTCCGATCAGTGGGATAGCTGGGCCTGGGGCTTTATTACCGAAGAGCGTTGGATTCGCACGTTACTGCAAGAGCTATAAGAAGCCCATAAAACCCGTCAAAACGCCGACTTATGTCGGCGTTTCTATTTTTAGCGTATCGAGTTGAGCTTTTGTTTTCCCATGTGGTTGCGGGGCACGGCTTTCTGGATCGATATGAACGAAGACGATGTCATCAGCGACACATATATTCTGTTTGGTTTGTTTGTTGCGAACCACACAAGTGACGGTGACCGAGGTGCGACCAACGGCTTTGACATAAAGCCCAAATTCCACCACATCACCCTGATAAGCTGAGGTTTCAAACGTGATGGCACCAATGTGTTTGGTAACTAAGCTTTTTGCATCTAATTGACAGGCAGCGAAGATATAAGCTTCTTCATCTATCCATTCTAAAATTCGTCCACCGAACAGCGAACCGGCAAAGTTTAAATCGTTCGGCATCACTAAACGACGAGATAGAAAGCGCATCCGTATTACTCCCTATAGATCCCCGCAGGGACGCAAACTAATGCGCCTATTATAGCATGCCTTAGGGCTTCAGCGAACGATCAAAGAAATCTGCGATCAGTTGATAACGATGAATACTCGTTTCCCGGCCATACAGGCCGTGTGCCTTGCCAGGATAAGCCATGAGCTCAAAGGGCAACATGGCCTGTTGCAATGCATAGGTCAATTTCGCGGTGTGGGTGTAGAGCACATTGTCATCTGCCATGCCATGATAAATAAGCAGAGGTTTGCGCAACTGTCCGGCATAGGTTAATACAGAAGCTTGCTTGTATCCGTCAGGATTATTCGCTGGCGTGCCAAGATAACGCTCAGTGTAATGAGTGTCGTACAAAGCCCAGTCTGTTACCGGTGCACCCGCTACCGCTGCCGCGAACTGGTCGTCAGCGCGGAGGATAAGATGCAACGCCATATAGCCACCATAGCTATGTCCAAATACTCCGATTCGGTCTGGATCAATGTAGGGTCGATTGCGCAGGAATTCAGCGCCGACCTGTTGATCTCGAACTTCTAATTGCGCCAACTGGCGATAGATACCGGATTCAAATTGGCTGCCCCGATTACCGCTACCACGGTTATCCAGCTGAAACACGACATAGCCTTGTTGGGCTAAATACTGCGTAAAATAATCGCCCCAGGTATTGGTTACACGCTGCGCTCGCGGACCGCCGTACACCATTACAATGGCTGGATAACGCTGATTATCGGCAAACTGCGTTGGTTTGGTCAGTTTGTAGTGCAAAACTTGACCATCCGCGGCATTCAGCGTTCCAAACTCAGGTTGACTCCAATTATCGAGATAAGGAGCCAGCGGATGGTCTGCATCTAAGCGGTTTTCATGCAGCCATGCGATTCGTTCACCCGTTGGGCCATGAAGTGCGACTTGCAGAGGTTGTGAACTACTGGAAAAACTATCTACGTAACTTCGTGCATTGGCAGCGAATTGCACCGAATGAAAGCCCGCACGTTCAGACAGCCGGGTTGGCTGACTCGGTGTTGTGGTCGTCATGCTTGCACGGTAGAGGTGTCGTTCTAACGGCGTATCTTTTCGAGCGGTAAAATAGATCAGTCCTGCAGTTTCATCAACACGTTCAACGTGGTCGACCTGCCAATCACCGGAAGTAAGTTGACGAATCAATCGACCGTCGAGGCGGTACAGATACAAGTGTTTGAAACCGCTGCGTTCGGATGCCCAGATAAAGTGTTTCCCGTCGTCAAGAAAAACCAAATCATCATGCAAATTGAGCCAATGCATCGATATTTCTTGCACGAGTTTCTGGTGTTTTTGATCGCCGAGAGAGTACAACCACAAATCAAGTTGATTTTGACTACGATTCTGCCATTGATAGCTCAATTGTTGGGTGCTTCCAACCCATGCGACTCGAGCCAAGTAGCCGTCGCCATAGCGCTCTGGGAGGTCTAACCACGTTAGGTTGTTGGTGTCGAGTTGCAACACTCCGAGATCAACGACAGCATTGGCTTCGCCTGCTACCGGGTAACGTTGCTTCACCAATTCAGTTCGATCAGCATAAACATCAACTCGTGTCTTTACTGCCACGGGACGTAAATCGACGCGAGTGAGTGCAATATGTTCTTCGTCGGCACTCCACCAGTAGCCGGTCATGCGCTTCATTTCTTCTTGTGCAACGAATTCAGCAACGGCGTATTGGATGGTGTTCGACGCTCCTGTAGTCAGTTGTTTCGTCTCATTGCTAGCGAGATCAACGAGCCATAAGTTGTTCTCATGCACGAAACTGACGTAGTTCCCTTGCGGCGAAAAACGAGCATCGGTCGCGCTAATGTCGGCAGCGGTTAACAGGGTGATAGGTTGGTCGTCGGCATGGGCCTCTACTACATACAAATAAAGTTGCCCCGCTAACGGGATCAAAATGTGATTGCCATCTGGTGACCACTGATAATCAACAATGCCAGCAGCGCGGATACGCAAACGTTCGCGGCGAGCACGTTCTGTCGCTGACATTGCAGTGGGATCAGGAGCAAGAGCTTCAGCGTCCAACAGCAATTGGTGCTGATCAGCGCGTACGTCGTAAATCCACAGATCATAAATTTCTGGGGATTCTAACGAACCTTTTAAATACGTGACATGTTGCCCGTCAGGCGAGAATTGAATTCGTTGCGGTGCAACCGTCGTTAGATCCGGCGCAGAAAAAATGCGCTCAATGGAGAGTTGGTCGGCTTGCGTAGTGCCATGAAAGGGTAACGCTACTGCCAATGCTATCAATGCGTAGAACAAACGCATGCCTGCTGATTCCTTAATTCTCAATGAGAGGTCAAGTGTATCAAAGCAGGCAACGTTTCGCTTTCAGCTGCGATAAAGCGCACCTCAACTGCGCTAGAATTCGCCGCGTATACCAATGCTAAAGTTGCGGCCGCGCACCGGGGCATCCTCTTTTAGAAATGAGGTATGAACAAAGCCGAGCTCATCGGTCAGGTTATCCGCTTTCGCGTACAAACTGATGTTGTGTTCAGCCAATGCTGCCGGAAACCAACTTACTTTCGCATTGACTAAGCCATAACTTGCCGTGGGTTCTTCATTCACAGCCACTCGATCTTGCTGGGCGTAATGCGTGTAACCGATACTGGCCCGCCAATTGTCGCCAAGGTAATGAAGATCTGAACCAAACCGCTGAGTTGGAATACGCGGCAGGTTCTCAGAGCCATCACGAGTCCGCGCTCGAATGTAATCACTGAACGCCTCAATTTCCCAGTGGTCGTTGACGTGATATTTACCACTGAGTTCGTAACCGTAGAGTTCGACATCACGCTGCGTAAAAGCGATAACAGGTAAACCGTCGCCATGATCATGTGTGTCCGTGTCCGCATCCGTATGATCGTCACCGTGTTCATCGTCATGTTCGGCGTGCTCTAAATCTTCACTATTGACGCCGGTAAACGCGCCGAATACATAGTCATCAATTTGGTTAT
>DASSWH010000177.1:0-7136 GCA_035705175.1 Pseudidiomarina sp. | reverse complement strand
TCAATGCTGATAGGCTTAGCGCTACGCATAGAACGATCAATGTAAAAATTGCTTTTATAAAATTCATAATTTAGATTCCAAAAATGATTGACCCGTCATTCGCTCAAGCTCAAGAATGTCTTGATGGATAGCGGTTCGGCGCTCAAGGGTTTGATACTCAAGCTGTGCTAGTTCATCTTGCGCATCAAGAACAACTAAAAGACTATGTATACCTCGGCGATAGCCATCGGTGGTTTCATCGACTAGTTGCTCAGCGAGGGGCAATAAATCTGCTTGAATGCTCTTTAAGTAGCGATAATTTGTTTGTATGCGTCCCAATAGCGACTTGACGTGAACGCGTAATTGTTCCCGTACTAACCGCTGTTGTTCAAAAATTAACGCTCGCTCAGTTTGAGCAGCCTCAAGAGTTCCCTGATTTGGGTTCGAAAGTTGAAGAGGCATCGACGCCTGGATAACAAGACCAGCGTCATTTAGCTGATTGTTGTAACGAATACCCACTCCAACATTGAGGTCGGCAGAAGCATCTGCCTTCACAGCATCAACTTTTGCCGCAAGTAATCTTTCTGAATCCAGTAAACGAAGAAACTCTGGCGCTTGATTGACCGCTTGTTCAACTTCAGCTTGTGACGGAATATCAAAAGATTGATCAAAGTTACCGACTACACCTGTAAAGTTCGGCTGAGCGGCCCACATTGCACTTAAGTTCGCTCGTGCTTGGTCAAGCTTTCCAACAATCTCTTCGGATTGGACACTTACTTGGCGTTGTTGCAATGAAACTTTAGTTGCTTCCGATGGTGGCACAGCTCCGGACCGGACCCGCTCCTTGACTATTTGCATTGCACTATCGAGCCGTTGCTGCTGATGGCTATTCCACTCGGCCAACTGCTGCAACCGAACAACTTCGTAAAAACGATAAGCCGTCTCCGCTAGGATTTCGATCTTTTCGTAATTAAACTCAGCGGCCCGCTGACGTTGTCGCGCGTTCGCATACTCAACTCGTTGCTCGCGTTTTCCACCAAGCTCAATAAGCTGACTGAACGACAATGTTGCTTGAGCGCTGTCGAATCCTTGGCTTTCACCATTACCAGCAAAATTCTCCAGTTCGAACCCGATAACTGGATTTGGACGCAGCGATGCCTGCAGTTTTTCAGCTTCAGCCATACGTTGCTGATACGGGTACTTCTTTAAGATTGGGTTATCTCGCAAGACGTTCTCAAATGCCTCTCGCAATGATAACTCATTTGCGATTGCTGAATATGAGGTTGCAAGTAACCCCACAAGTACAGCAATCACGAAATAAAGTAATTTCATGATTATCTCCACAGTAAAATGGCGTGCTAATGCACAAATTTTAGACGTGAAGTTTAGGCATTTGGTGGTGGGGTTGGTGGTTGATGGTCGTTACTATCGAAAGGAAGTAATCGATGTGGGATTGCAAGATTCGGACATGGTGTTGCCGCAGCACAGATTGAATAACCAGTGATACAGCTTATGTGTGCGTGAAATTGATGTTCGTGGTTTGGATCGAGGTTGTCGGGTGACTTCGTCTCGTGATCATTGTGCGTATGATGTTGATAGGCATAATCGAAAGTGTGATTACTATCCTTCACATGCCCAGCGGCAACCGCACAGGTAAAAAAACTGTGAAGTAAAATGACTACGATCAACGACCAAATAATTTTTGGCAAACGAACAACCTGCAGATGAAAAAACCATTTAAAAATAAGAAATAGGCTACCACATGTATCTCATGGGCTCAATCACCGGCTTTTTCTCTTTTATCGAATTCAACCGTCTTAGAAAGGTGTGTTGGACTTATTACACTTAAATACTGGTCTCAACAAAAGTAAAAAGTGGCTGGAAATCGCCTGCATCAGCGGCGCTGAAGGGCGACAATATTATAAGCAGGAATAAATTTGGCACAGATTTGGCACAAAAATTTTTGTGTTAGTGTTCACAAACCGTGAAGCTCCTGCAGATATGGCGCACCCGACAGGAGTCGAACCTGTGACCTCTGCCTCCGGAGGGCAGCGCTCTATCCAGCTGAGCTACGGGTGCGTATTGTGGGGCTGCTGATGAGCAGGCGGGAATTCTAGGGAAAATCAGGCGTAATGTCCAGCCATAAAAGCCCGATACCGCTGTCGCAAAAACTTCATCAAGTGGTCAAGGCAATTTCACATTGAGCGCGGAACATAAACGAAACCCACAGCGGGAGAAGGTTATGCCCCAAGCTCGTCTGCATGCGCGTACGTTGTTTATTTCTGATGTTCATCTTGGCTCGAAGGATTGTAAGGCCGAGTTTCTTCTCCACCTCCTGAAACGAATCGAAGTTGAACGGCTGTATTTGGTCGGCGACATTGTCGATTTCTGGGCGATGAAAAAGCAGATGTTTTGGCCCGCTGAACACCATCAGGTGTTGCAGCAATTGCTGAAAATGGCGAAGCAGGGCGTTGAGGTTATCTACATACCAGGTAACCATGATGAGGTGATGCGCAAGTATCGGCATCCGGATGTGGCGAGCATTCGCATTCAGAAGCAAGCCATTCACACCACTGCCAAAAATCAACGCCTATTGGTCATGCACGGTGACGCCTTTGACGCGGAAACTTGCCATAGCCAATGGCTGAGTTTGATTGGTGATCACCTTTACGATGTGGTGATGTTTCTGAACCGGCAAACCCATAAGCTGCGCAAGAAATTCGGCCACAACTATTGGTCGTTGGCGGCATCTGTGAAAAGCCAAGTGGGTAAAGTGGAGCAGGTGATTGGCTATTATCGTGCGGCGGCGGTTCGCGAAGCTACCAAGCGGAAGCTTGACGGCATTATCTGCGGTCATATCCACCGTCCTGAAATTACGCAAACCAACGGCAAACTTTACGTGAATACCGGCGACTGGGTGGAGAATTGCACAGCTATTCTGGAAAGTGCGGACGGAGAGTTGCATCTGCTTCGCTACACCGATGCGGCAATGGCCAAGTCGACCGAGGAGGCGCGCACACTGAATTGCAGTAGTGAGCAACAGCAACACGCGACATAAAGCCCCTACCATGCGATAAACCTCGCCGCATCGACTTGTCTAATTCAGGTCGTTCAGGCATCTTGTGGTGCAAGTTTTTGATTATCCACAAGAGGGTTCGAACGTGAAAGCCATCACCACCTTACTGACAGCGTCCATACTAACGCTGAGCATGCTCGCTACGGCGCCTACCAAAGCAGCGTCAGCGTGGCAAGACTATCTGCAAACGACCATCAGTTTTGCTGAACAAGCGCCTACCAATCCAGATGTCATGGTGGTGTTTGTTCCAGAAGCGGAGACCCTCCAACTGCCATCACGGTTCTCAACGGATGCGCGGAATCAGGTCAGCCGTGTTGCCGATGTCGCGGAGTTTACCGGTAAGTCAGGCCAAGTGGTTGAAGTGATTGCTCCTGCGGGACTCGACGCCAAACGCTTATGGTTGATGGGCACGGGCACTGAACTTGAAGCTACGAAAGCCGAAGAATTGGGCGCGACTATCGCTGCTAAACTCAGCGACAAAACGACATCGGTGGTGCTGGATGCCAATGGCTTAGACGCACAACAAGTCGCGCACATTGCGCACGGCATGGACTTACGCAACTACCGGTTTGATCGCTATAAGCAAGAGCCAAAACCTCGTCCCAACTACACTGTTACGTGGCAGGTGACTGACGCCAAAGCGACTGAGCAAGCCTATGCACAAACTCAACCGCTGGCGCATGGTGTTTTTGTCGCCCGTGACATCATCAATTTACCTGGCAGCGACGGCTATCCGAAAGCCATTGCTGAACTCGCAAAATCTGCTGCTGAGCCTTATGGCATCAAGGCAACTATTCTCACGCCTGAGCAAGTGAAAGAACTGGGCATGGGCTCTCTGTATGGTGTCAGCCAAGGCAGCCAGCACAAATCGTATCTGCTGATCCTCGAATGGCAGGGTGCCGGCAATGACGAGGCGCCGATTGCGCTAGTCGGTAAAGGCAATACATTCGATACGGGCGGCTACAACCTAAAGACGAGTGGAAGCTCCATTCTGCGTATGCAGACGGACAAAGCCGGCGGTGCTGCGGTAATCGGTGCCGTGATGGCATTGGCAGGACAACAAGCTGACGTAAACGTGGCGGGGGTTGTGCCGTTGTCACACAACCTGATTTCTGGTTCAGCAACCTTACCAGGCGATGTCTTGATTGCTGGTGACGGTACCCGCATTGAGGTGACCAGCACCGATGCTGAAGGTCGTCTGATTTTAGCGGACGGTATTTGGTATGCCCGTGAAAAACTCAGTGCTCGTGCCATTGCTGATATCGCGACGTTGACTGGCTCGAAAGTCGGCGCGCTCGGTACAGAATATTCGGCAGTTTTCACACCCGATGAAACCATACTCAACGCCATCAAAGCCGCCGGTGATGAAACTGCGGAACTCGTCTGGCAACTGCCATTAGGGCCCTATGACGGCATTATTGATAGCTGGTTAGCTGACATCAAGAATACCGGTAGCCCAGGTGCGCAAGCAGGCGCGCGCTTTCTTCAGCATTTTGCGCAAGATACGCCATGGGTTCATATCGATATGGCGGGCAATGCGTACAGCGAGAGCGCCAAAGGCATTCATCCAGCAGGCGGTAATGGTTACGGCGTGCGCTTACTCACCGAGTGGGTGAAGCAGTACGACGCTGCAACTAGCGCCGACTAACCACTTACATAATTACCGCACGAATGGCGAGGCCGACCAGCGTGATCACAATCACGCCGGCGGCCCATAAGCCAACAAACCACGCCAACTGACGCCAGCCAGAACGACCTGAAGCAGAACGATCTGAAGCCGACGGTTTAGTCATGATAACCACTATCGGCGTCAACTTTGCCGCGGAACACCCAGTAGGTGTAGCCTGTGTAGGCAAAAATAATTGGAATGAGCACCACCGCTCCAACTAATAAGAACTTCAAGCTGTTATCCGGTGCAGCTGCTTCCCAAATGGTGATTTCAAACGGCACCAAGTATGGGAAGATACTCACCGCGAAGCCGGCAAATGAGAGCAGAAATAGTCCCAATGCCCACAAATAAGGACGGCCTTCTTGTTGCTTAAACAACGAGCGCAACAAACCGAAGGTCACACCGGCCAGAACTACCGGCAATACCCACAACCATACCGAGGCAGGGAAGCTAAACCAGCGATCGGCAATGGCCGGCTCGTGCCAAGGTAGATACAAGCTCACCGCCGCAATTGCTGCCACCAAGAGCAAGGCCGCCTTGCGCGCCAGCGCGTAACTGCGCGTTTGTAAGGCACCGGTGGTTTTCATGACCAGCCAACTTGCACCTAACAATGCGTAGCCCACCACGACCGCCAATCCACAGAAAATGCTGAACGGCGTAAGCCAATCAAACCAGCCACCCGCATAAGCACGACCCTCCACTTCAATCCCCTGCAGCATGGCGCCCAGCATAATGCCCTGGCTAAAGGCGGCAACGAGCGAGCCGACAATAAAGGAGACATCCCAGATGGGCTTGGCGCGCTTGGTTTTAAAGCGAAATTCAAATGCAACGCCACGGAAGATCAGCCCCAACAGCATGGCGATCACCGGCATATACAAGGCGGGCATGAGCACGGCGTAAGCAAGCGGGAATACCGCCAACAAGCCACCACCACCAAGTACTAGCCAGGTTTCATTGCCGTCCCATACCGGCGCGACGGTGTTCATCATAATGTCGCGGTCTTCTTCCTTTTTAAACCAAGGGAAGAGCAGCGCAACGCCCAGGTCAAAGCCGTCCAATGCCACGTACGCAAACACCGCAACGGCAATCAGAATGGCCCAAATCAGTGCGTAATCCATTACTTGTCCTCCCCTTTAGACGGTGACTGGTCATCGTCGTCGTAGAACATCCGCTCGACCGCCATGGCATGCTGGCGCTTAGCATAGTCAGGAATGTTCACGTGGTCCGGTGAACCCGCCATTTTCCGAATGATGTAGAAGGTTCCCGCACCAAACACGAGGAAATAAACCACAATAAATGCCAGCAGACTGCCCGCAATACCTTCAAGTGCAATCGGTGAGGCGGCATCGGCGGTGCGTAACAGCCCATACACCACCCAAGGTTGGCGACCCACTTCGGTAACTATCCAACCGGCGACGACTGCCACAAATCCCATCGGTCCCATAAACAAAGCGGCACGATGCAATAACGGTGAGTCATAAAGCTTGCCACGCCAGCGCTGAATGCCTGACCAGACGCCAATCAACACCATCAACATGCCAATTCCAACCATGACTCGGAATGCCCAGAATACAATCGCGACCGGTGGCCATTCGTCTCGAGGAAACGCGTCTAGCCCAGTGACTTCAGCGTCAAAATCATGTTTAAGAATAAAGCTCGCAAGACCTGGAATTTTCACTGCGTAGTCGACGCTCGCGGTGTCCTCATTCGGTATGCCAAATAGGTACAGTGGCGCTTGGCGCTGGGTCTCGAAATGACCCTCCATAGCGGCCACTTTGGCAGGTTGGTGCTCCTGCGTATTCAAACCATGCAGATCACCTACGAACACTTGCAACGGAGCGACAATCAACGCCATCCACATTGCCATCGAGAACATTTTGCGGGCACCCGCATTGGTTTTATCTTTCAGTAAATGCCAAGCCGCAACAGCCCCCACCACAAAGGCTGTGGTCAGATAAGCGGCCAAAAGCATGTGCGCCAATCGATACGGGAATGATGGATTAAAGACAACTTCAAACCAATCGACCACAATAAACTGACCGACGTCATTCATGGCAAAACCAGTTGGCGTTTGCATCCAACTATTGACCGACAAAATCCAGAAGGCGCTGATGGCGGTGCCGATAGCGACCATCAAGGTTGCGAAGAAATGGAGCTTTTCGCCGACTTTATTCATGCCAAACAGCATAACGCCAAGGAAGCCCGCCTCGAGGAAGAAGGCGGTCAAGACTTCGTAGCCCATCAAGGGGCCAATGACAGGTCCTGCTTTATCTGAGAAGACCGACCAATTAGTACCAAATTGATAGCTCATGACAATGCCGGACACGACCCCCATCCCGAACGCGACGGCGAAAATCTTCACCCAGTAGCGAAAGAGTCGTTGATACACCGGGTTCCGGGTTTTGAGGTAAA
>DASSWH010000176.1:0-10694 GCA_035705175.1 Pseudidiomarina sp. | reverse complement strand
TGATACAAAGAGTGCTCCCTTCAATAACGTGTCGGAAAACGCAAAGGTCATTGCCAGCAGAGACATAATGACGCCAATAACAGCAGCAATTCCGGCGGCAAGCGTGATGGGCACTTGAAAGCGGAACCAATGCGCGGTTGCCACAAGCGAGGCAACAATAAAGGCAACTAGCGGTGCTTGAGGTCCCTCTTGACCAAATACTGGCATCAGGCTCATCAAGGTGCCAAAGAACGCGCCAGTTAAACACGCGCCTAAGAACACAATGGAGGGGAGTGCCATGCGGCGAATGCGAGTGAAATACTCCGCCATACCCCAACCCGCAACCAGTACAAAGAGACCGCCCAGCCAAGGCGCGGCAGTATTCCCCAGGGTCCACAATGCAGCGAGTGCAAGCACCGCGGCAATCACAACAAATATATCGTTAAAACCTGTGATCAGTCGAAAGTGCTCTTCATCCGCAATGGAGGTTGAGCGATTTTTTTCCACATAGTGGCGAAACGCGTCCGCAGTTGCCTCCGGCACAACGCCTTCGCGCACTGCGTTGGATAAGTCGTCTTCGGTATACATATACTTACTCCTAATAAGGTAGGTACATAGCCATGTACGAATACCCACTGTCAGTTTTATACTGGCACGAATGTTTCACATCTGCGAATAGTAAGCGTAACAAACTATTGCATCTTTTTGACTCGGCCGAGTGGCAGCGAGGAGATCTATGAGCTCACATCAACACCATCATCATGGTGGACATCATCACCATCATGATGCCGCTAGCGGGCGAATTGGCTGGGCTTTTGTCTTAAATCTATGCTTCACCATAATAGAGTTTATTGGTGGCATCTTAACTAACTCCACTGCAATTATGGCCGATGCCATTCACGATTTAGGTGACAGTCTAGCCTTAGGTAGCGCTTGGTTGTTACAAAAGCTTGGGCAAAAAGACGCGAACCAATCGCTCACCTACGGATATCGCCGACTCTCTTTGGTTGCCGCATTCATCAACGCGGTGGTGCTAGTGGTTGGCTCTATCGTTATTTTAACGATTGCCATTCCGCGGCTGTGGGATCCGGTCATGCCACATGCACAAGGTATGTTGTGGTTGGCCGTGTTAGGCATGTTGGTTAATGGTTTTGCTGCCTACAAGCTGAGCGCAGGTAAAACCCTGAATGAGCGGGTCATGAACTGGCATCTTATTGAAGATGTGCTGGGTTGGGCCGCTGTGTTTGTCGTGTCTATTGTATTGATGTTTGTGGACCTGCCGATACTGGACCCAATTCTTTCTGTTGCGTTTACCCTGTTTATTCTGGTCAATGTGGTACGGGCTTTGGGTTCGACGATAAAAATTTTCCTGCAAGCCACACCAGATCCAGCTTTGTATCCAGCCATTGAGGAACGGTTGCGAGCCTTACAGCCAGTCGCTGACGTGCATCACTTGCACATTTGGTCTCTTGACGGTGAACATCACGTTTGTACCGCACATTTGGTATTGCGGGGCGAGCTGACCGCAGCTCAGCAACTAGCATTGAAACAGGACGTGGCGGAGCAGCTTAAACCTTTTGAGCTGGCGCATACCACCATTGAGTTTGAATTGCCCGACGAATTGTGTCGCGATGCCGATTAGACGAGTTACATCCAGCGCCGCCGGTCGCTAGCAACAGCATGGACATAGCGAGCTTGTAATTCGAGTGCTTGATTCAATGGGTAGTACTCCAACGTTTCCGAGCCTGCCGCCGTATGAATTTTGACATCCGCAAAACCAAGCAGACGTAACCAAGGTGATTCGGCAACATCAATATGCTGTGCTTTATAAAGTGGATACCACGTCTCACGGCGTCCAAACACACCGCGGCGAACCACCAACCAGCCATCGATTTCAGCGTAGGTTTTGTAGTGCCAGCGCGCTATTGCATAGGCTTGTAGTAACAGCCATACCGCAGTAATTACAGTCAGCGCCAGGACAAAAGAATCCGCTTGGAAGTAAAAAATAACCGCAGCCACCGCAAAGAGAATGGCCAACCATAACGCCGGCGAAATAAGGCTCAGTTGTGAGAAACGGCGGAACCTTGCCTGGGTACTATCGGGTAAGCGCAACCAATCACGCCATTGCTGCACTTGCTCTGGTTTCAAAACCGGGATGGTGAACTGCGTCTTTGATTGCCCTTGGCCTGCTGCCATGGGCTGTAGTTGCCCTACTCGCAGGGTTGAACGTTCCAACAAGCGAGCTCGCAAATTCTGATGAAAGCGCACTTTCTGCAGCTTGTGGTAGCGAAAACTTAATGTCCGAATACTCAGCAGCCCGCCGCGCGCCTGAAAACGATTATTGCGAACCGAAACGGTGAGATTATGATACTGCACCACACTTAAGAATATTGCAGCAATAAAGAGCAGTGCAATAAAGCCAGTTACTATGCCGCCGTAGATCCACCAATTGCCTTCTTGTAAAAAGCTAAAGTTAGCAACCAACCAGTCACCGGCTTGGTCATAAAAGTCGTCGAGTTGACTAAGCGGGTACAGTAACAGCGCCAGCAATAGGAACACACGGTTATCAATAATGCCGGCGCGAATCAGCTCGCCGACGCTGAACGTCTGTTGTTCACTATCAGCGAGATCAACCTGCTCGCCCTGCTCGCTAGTCTCAGTGCGAAGGGTCTGAGCCAACATCTGCTGGCGCAACTCTAGGGCATACGCGACTTTCAGCCCGGGGATTTCGACTTCTTTACCCGCTGAGCCAGCGCTATCGACCCGCAGAACTGTGCGGCCAAGTGGTCGAAAATACCAAGTCTCATGCAATTCCGCTTGCTGAATACGGTCATACTTAAGGGTGAGGTTCTTCTTACTAAATACCCCCATGCGGATGTGCACAGCGTCATCCGTTACTGCAAACAAGAAAAAGCGATGCGTTAAAATGGCATTGATAATCGTAAAAACAATATAGCCACCTGCTAGCGCGTAGGGCAGCCATTTTTGCTCACTAACTAAGATAACCGTCAGTAGCGGAATAAAATTCGAGAAATTTGTCACCAACTGCTTAAAGGCTTTGAGCAAGAAGAACACCACGGTGACCAGCGGTGTCCGTTGCCAAACAAGCTCAGTCATTCTGTGCCTCGTCAACATCTGCGATAGGCTCAGGCTCATGAGCAATAGTTTGCATCAATTCCGCCTTGATTCGTTCTGCTTCGGCGAGTGCGAGCCCCGGAATACTCAAGTCTGCACCGCCACTGCCGGCTGTAAATACCGCCACACGCCCCAAACCAAAGAATCGGTCAGTAAGACCCTGCCGAACTTCGGCGTGCTGGATGCGGTTTAGCGGCACCGCGCGGGAGTTGCGCCACAAGGCGCCGCGGCGCAAGTGCAAGGCTTCACTGGTTTCAGCGTAACCGGTAAAGCGATAGCGCCGTGGGGCCCAGAAAAAGGTGAAGAATAGCGTGACTAGTGTCCAAATAACGCCAACTATCCAGAGCGAATCAAACCAACTCGCAGTACGATTAAAATAATAAATCGGCAAAAAAATGGCGCTGATCAGCACCATATCAATGAGGCTCAAGAGCTGTAACTGTCGTTGATATGCGGGTTCGACATGTCGCCAGGCAATGGTCATTGTGATCTCTTCCTCGGTTGAATCGCTATTGAACGTCCATATGTAGTAGAGAGCATACTGCAATTTAATCACTGACCGATAGGAGTAACCCATGAAAATCTTAATGATTTTAACGTCGCATTCAGAATTAGGCGACAGTGGACATAAAACAGGGTTTTGGGCAGAAGAGTTTGCAGCGCCTTACTATGCTTTTAAGGACGCTGGCGCAGAAATTACATTAGCCTCACCAAATGGCGGTCAACCACCCATTGATCCAAACAGTCAGCAGGCGGATGCACAGACCAATGCAACCGTTCGTTTATTTGAAGATGAGGCTGCAATGGATCAATTGGCAACGACGCTCAAGCTCTCTGAAGTGGATGCAAAAGACTTTGATGCTGTGTTTTACCCAGGTGGACACGGTCCGCTTTGGGACTTGGTCGACAACAAGGAATCGATTCGTTTGATCGAGAACTTCTGGCAGCAAGACAAGCCGGTGGCAGCGGTATGTCATGCCCCAGCGGTGCTGGTGAATGCCAAGGCTTCATCGGGCGAACCTCTGGTCAAAGGCAGAAAAGTGAGTGGCTTTACCAACTCTGAGGAAGAAGCGGTTGGACTGACAACTGTCGTGCCGTTTCTACTGGAGAATCGCTTACGTGACTTAGGCGGTGACTACCAAAAAGTTGCGGATTGGCAGCCGTTAGCGGTTGTTGATGGACGTCTGATCACAGGTCAAAACCCAGCGTCGTCTGAGGCTGTTGCTGCAGAGTTGATCAAACAACTCCGCAGCTAAACGCCTCGACTAGTAGCGGCGGGTGATGGATACACCCGCCTGCAATTCGCGCCCGACACCAGGTTCAAAAGCGCGACCACTGCCTTGATTCACCACCACAGAACCGACGTAATCACGATCGCCAACATTATGTAGCTTGAGCCACGGAGCGATAGACCACTGCTGTCCCACATGTTCGTACTGCACAGCTAGGTGCCAAAGCACGTGACTGGGTGCAATGACCGCATTGTCATCAGTTGCAACCACATCGCCGCGGTAGTCCATGGCTATTTGCAATTGGAGGGGGTGCGGCAATGGTTGCCAGTTCAGTTGGCCATACGCTTGCTGCTCCGCGATGCCGGGTAAGCGATTGCCATCACTATAATTGGCGTCCAGCCAAGTGGCAGAGAATCGCGCATCCAACGTGTCACTAAGAGTCCAGTCTGTTTGAAATTCAACGCCACGACGTTTGGTTCGCTCGGCATTGATATACGTGGTGCGGCCATCATTGCTTTGGTCGACAACAATTTCGTCGCTCGTATCAATGTGAAATGCACTGAACTGACCACGCAAATCCGGCAGTCTCCACTTGAAGCCAAGTTCCCATTGCTGATTCTTGGCAGGACCGAGATCCTGATTAATGCCAGTGGCGTCATTTTGGTAGGCCAGCTCAGTGAGTGTCGGAGTCTCAAAGCCGCGACCACGAGCAATAAATAGGCTCCAGTTGTCATTCAGTTGATAATTGACACCTAGACTCCAACTCGTCGCTTGCATAGCCAGAGTGCCGCTGTCCTGCGGATTGACATCGGGAATTACGAAGTAATCTTCAACACCGAAGTCGACCTCGTTGTATCGTAGCCCTGTTTGCAAAGTAAGCGTTTGGGTTGCCTGCCACTCGGCAAGAGCAAATAACGACTGGTTAGTGACCGTGCCCAGCTCATCTCGACGCACCTCACCACGGGTGCCGAAATCATTCACGTAGCCCAAGCGGCGGTCTTGTTGATCCGCCCATGCCCCACCAATGGTGAGCTTGACCGCGTCGTTGATGGCTGTGGTGACAGCAGCATCGACGCCAGTGAAAGCACGACGTAAATCGATGACCGCTCCCGAACTCGTTAAGTCACTACCCGGGAATGGCAAATATTGCTCAATATCACGCCAGCCGCGCCAAGCACTGACATGCCACTGTGTGGTGGTTCCCGTGCCCAAGAGCGTGGTTGAGACTTGCTGATGGTGAATGGATTTGCGAGTATTAAAACGTGTCGCACCACCGAAAGTTTGTTCGGGGTCGGTGCGCCAGTCAGCTGGAGTTAACGAGCCGGGATCCTGCAATAGCGGTGCATCATTATCATCGGCGCGAACGATCAAGCGGATGTTGTCCGCTAATTGTCGATACCAACGTAGTGCCAACTGGTTCCGTTCAGCGCTATTGTGAGCCCGTGGACCATCGGTTTGAAATCGCGCCCCTGTAATACGAATGGTGTCACGTTCACCAATCCAATCGTTTTGCAGAAGCCAGCGTGATGTGGAGTTTGCTCCTCCCATTGCATCAACACGAAACTGACTTACTTGGGGAGCTTGGCTGCGCCAATCAATGACACCACCGGCTGCATTTCCGTAAATACTTGCCAGTGGTCCTCGCAAAACCTGCACATTCTCTGCTTCATCAAGCAGTATGCTTGAGGTTTGTGCTTGCCCATCAGGCATTGACAGAGGAATTCCATCAAGGCGTAAGAGTACACCGCGAACTCCAAAAGCAGAGCGAGCTCCAAAGCCTCGCAAAGTAATACGCGTGTCTTGAGCATAGTTTGCGCGTTGATCGCTCTGAACGCCTGCAATACCCTGCAGCAGCTCGCCAGCATCTATGCGTAAGCCAGGCAACTGTGAATCGGTGCTGAGGTTACTGACCGCGGCTGCAGTATCAACTTGAGATTGTGGTGCCGCTTCGGTCACCACAATCACTTCATCGGCTTGCTCTTGAGCATATCCAGAACTACCAGCACTGGCGACAGCCAGTGCTATCAGGATTTGTCGCATGATTACTCCGCGGGTTTGATTTGTATCAACGAGCCGTTACGGTCATCAGTAATGACATAAATATAACCATCGGGTCCTTGCTCGATATCTCGAATACGGCCAACGCGATCTGTGAGCAATGCTTCTTCATGCATAATGCGACCGTCTTCCATGTCAAGGCGTGCGACTTGCTGACCGCGCAGTGCACCGACAAATAAGTCACCTTGCCACTGTGGGAAGGCATCACCGGTGTAGAACATCATATTTGATGTCGCAATTGAAGGTACCCAGTAATAAAACGGTTGTTCGGTTCCCTCTTTATGAGTGTCGCGAGTGATGATGCTGTTGTCGTAATTGACTCCGTATGTGACAACAGGCCAACCATGGTTCTCGCCAGCGGCTGGAATATTGATTTCATCACCGCCTTTCGGGCCATGTTCGACGGTCCACAATTGACCACTTTCAGGATGCAGGACAGCACCTTGAACATTTCGATGTCCATAGGACCAAATTTCGGGTAGCGCGCCCTCGGTATTCACAAATGGATTATCTTCTGGAACACCTCCATCTGGCCAAATACGTACGACTTTACCGTGATGATTATCCAACGTTTGAGCATCTTGCATGCGAGAGCCACGGTCACCGAGTGTGATATAGAGGTGACCTTCGGGCGAGAACACTAAACGTGAGCCAAAGTGTTGGCGGCTATTATATTTCGGTGCCCCGCGGAAAATAACTTCCACATTTTCTAAGCCACTATCGCCGAGTTTTCCGCGTGCAACCGCTGTACTGTTGCCGTCACCACCTGCAGGGTCGGCCTCTGAATAACTGAGGTAAACAAGTTGGTTTTCGGCAAAGTCAGGATCCAACGCGACATCGAGCAACCCCCCTTGGCCTACGGCGATCACCTCAGGCACACCATTGAGCGTACGGGTTGTGCCATCCAACTTCACATGCTTGAGCACTCCCCCTTTTTCGGTGATCAATAAACTGCTATCAGGAAGAAATGCCATACCCCATGGACTTACTAATCCATCGACTAACGCATTCACTTCAATGGAGTAACGTTCGGTGTCCAATGTTGCAGCTTGAGCTGTACCCAATGAAGCTGCAACCGCTGCTGCTAATAGGGTGCTGAGAATCGGTGTAGTTTTCATAAGTACTCCTTGGTGATTCCAGTCGTTAAGTGTGAATGTAAATATAGGGCAAATCCCTATTTGGATTAAATTTTTTAGGTAATACTTGGCATAAATTCGTTCAATGTCCGAGTATGTAAGGTAGACGACTTATCGATTCACTCGTTTTGTTTCGGTTCGACGTTCATTTTTTCTTTTAACAGGAAAGGAGCACGACCATGCAAAATCGTCTTGCAAAAAGTATCGCCGTAGCAGTTATCGCTACCCATCTTGCCGCTTGCGGAACCATTCTCTACCCAGAGCGCAAAGGACAAGTCAGTGGAAAGATTGACGCAGGTGTTGCTGCACTCAATGGTATTGGATTGTTATTCTTTCTCGTACCTGGTGTTATCGCGTTTGCGGTTGATTTCAACAATGGCACCATATACTTGCCAAACTCGACGAGTGTAGATGGCGAAGATGACGGCTTACGCGTAGTCCAAGCGCACCCGAATATGACGCCCAATGAGTTGCAAGAAATTATCGAAAAAGAAGTGGGCCAGCCAGTTGATTTGAGTAAAGCTCAGGTAGAATCAGGCACCGCAGCCGATCAAGCGAGTATTCAACACGAGTTAACCACTCGCACTGCTCCGTAACCATGCGTGTTGCTACTGGAGCAGCCGCTCCGGTAGCAAGTCTGCAATGCACTCTGCTAGTTTCCGGAACGTTTGTCGACGATTTGTTGTCGGCCGATAGATAAGTCCTATTTCTCGACTTGCCTGCTGCCCTCTCGGTTGCAGAGCAACCAGATCAGTCCCATTTAAAATGCCGCGGTCAATGGCCATTTGTGGGATAAAAGTCGCACCTCGACCGGCGTCCGCCATTTGTACCAAGCTGTGTAAACTAGTTGCGGTAAACGGATTAATCTTGACTGATTCTGCCAGTTCACAGGCTGCTACCGCATGTCCTGTTAGACAATGTTCACGCTCCAATAAAAAGATGGATTGATCGGGTAACTGAGAATAATCAATCGGTTCTTTTAGCGACTCAGCAAGTTGTTTATGCATCACTAGTTTGAATGGATCGCGGCCGAGTAAATAGGATTGGTTGCCTTGAATATCCATCGGTAGTGCTAATACCACCACATCAAGTTCACCATTGCGCAATAAGTGCAGCAAGTTTGCTGTGGTATCTTCACGTATATTGAGACTTAACTTGGCATAATTGCGCTGTAGACTTTTACTCAAATCACCCAGAATGAATGGTGCAATGGTTGGAATACAGCCCATCCGTAAAGGCCCTTCCATAATCTTGCCTTGGCTTTGAGCAAAATAAAGCAGTTCTTCGGTAGCCGTGAGAATGCGCCGGGCTTGATCAACCACCTCTTCACCCATTCCAGTGAACAAAAAAGATTTGTGGTCGCGCTCAATCAACTGACAGCCAAGCTGCTCTTCTAAGTTTTGAATTCCGCTACTTAGCGTTGATTGGCTCACGTGGCACGCTTGTGCCGCTCGATTAAAGTTCTGGTGTTGATGCAGTGCAAGCAGGTAGCTGAGGTTTTTCAAGCTAGGCAGTTTGCTCATGGATACTCTCGCTCAATCTGGTAGCACAATAATTAATAGGTATTTCCGATTATCATAATCCGCTTTATTCGTTTTCACAAATCAAAGAAGCAAACTAAACTACGTGCATTGGAGAAATTCATGTTGTTCTTATCCCTGAATTTTGGGCACTTTCCCCCACATAAATAGTGCCATTAAGGTGTCGTTTGGAACGACACCTTTTTTTTGTTCAGTTTTATCGGGGAAGTGTCACACCGTTGTCACATGTGTTGGTTATAGTGCGACTCGAGTTCCCTGAGATCTGGTTGTTACCTTGGACCCGTGCCTGCGAGCGCGGGTTTTTTTTGCTAGGCTTACAGCATTCATGCCTGAGCAATCCAGACAAGGAAACGCATGCAGATTAACCTCGAACGTCTCCAGAAGAATCTTCACGACCTTAATGAAATTGGCTACAACCCTGAGGACAAGGGCTTTTATCGTATTGGCTTTTCCGATGCCGATATGCAGGGACGGAGTTGGTTGATGGAGCGCGCCCGTGCTTCAGACCTCGATACCTATATGGATGGCGCAGGCAACGTATTCTTTGGTATTGGAGCGCGTGACCAACCGATGATTTTAATGGGCTCCCATATCGATACGGTTCCGGCTGGAGGATACTTTGATGGGTCGTTAGGAGCCATGGCCGCATTAGAAGTGATTGAGACCATGCGTGAACATTACCCCGACCTAGAAACACCCATTTGGGGCGTTGCGACTGCCGAGGAAGAAGGTCGTTTTGGCGGTATGCTAGGAGCACAAGCCATGAGCGGTAAGTTGACGCCCGATTGGTTGCAGGCGGCACATGACGCTGACGGTGTTCATCTGAAAGAGGCGATGGCAGCACAAGGCCTGGATGTCATGAAAGCTCTCGAAGCAGCGATTCCACCTGAACGCCTCAAAGCATTCATTGAATTGCACATTGAACAGGGGCCAGTGTTATTTCAGAAAGATATACAAATTGGTGTAGTCGAGGGGATTTCCGGTGTCTTTAAATGGATCGTGCATTTAAAAGGGAAAGCTGATCATGCGGGTACGGCACCGATGAACATGCGTAGTGATGCGTTTATGGGGTTGGCAGACTTTGCTCATGAAATCGAGCGCATCATTGCTGAGAATGGAACCGATAAATCACGCATTACCGTCGGTAAGGTTGAACTCAAACCAGGACATCCGCACACGGTCCCGGGTGAAGCGATATTCACCATAGTGGGTCGTGATATGGAAAATGACATAATGAAGGATTTGTCTAATGCCTGTCGGCGCGCGCTTTCGGCAATAGCCCGCAAACATCGGCTGATGTTTGAATATGAGCAAGTGAGTTGGCTAGACCCAAAACCCTGTTCTGCACGCTTAGTTAAGTTAATTGAACAGCAAACAAAGCGGCGCGGATACAGCTACTTGCGGATGCCCAGTGGTGCCGGACATGATACCCAATTTATGTCTGAGGTCACTGATGCGGGTTTGATTTTTATTCCTTCAGTTAACGGCGTAAGTCACGCTCCCGATGAGTGGTCGCATTGGCATGATGTTGAGGCGGGTGCCAATATTCTGTTGGATACAGTTGCTGCAATCGCGGGAGACGCTGATCCGGAAGCTTGGCTACACACCCGGGG
>DASSWH010000175.1:0-2982 GCA_035705175.1 Pseudidiomarina sp. | reverse complement strand
TACTGCTGCCATTCGATAAGAGCGATCAGCTCACCGCGTTTACCGCTCGCATTCATGAAGCACTTGCTAAGCCGTTAGCCTATAACGACCGATTAATTTCGATCCAGGCAAGTATTGGGAGCGCTGAGCTGCCTTCCGATGGTATCGACTTTAACCAGTTGCTTGAAGTGGCTGATCAGCGAATGTATGAAAATAAGCGTCGTCGTAAGATGAGCCAAGCACCTGAATAAATGCTGTAAAAATAAGCAAAAAAATAGGGGCACCGCAAGCGATGCCCCTATCTTCTAGCAGAATCTCCCTGGCTGTTCTCCCTCAAGACCTAATCCAAAGAATCCTACTAAAAGCCTGTTTTAACCTACGCAAACCCGAACAATGGTGGGAATGCAAATACCACAATGGCTGCCCAAATGGCATATACGGGTATGTAGTTGGTTTGCCAACGTTCAATGGCATTAAACCCAGTTTCATGGCGTAAAAAGCGCACATAATTCCATGCATAGCCACTTAAACTGACTAGTAAAATCAAATTCTCACCCAGTGCGGCAACCCGGTTCGGGGTGTATCCCATATCGAAAATTCGTCCTGCAATCGCAATGAGTGCCAGTACGTCGACTAACAGAGCCGATATAATTAATGCCAGAAGTAGGACATCAAAGTAGCCAGTGGGTTCACCCGGATCCCGAGACGATACGGCATAAAGCACTAAACCCAAAACTAAAATGAGTAACAAATCGAGTCCGATGAGCACATCACGTTGCACATCAAAGCCTTTTCCGGTGGCTAGCATGGTGACCAAGAAGGCAACTAAAAGCAGCGTAAAGAGTGGTGTAAACACTCGCGTTAGTACCGGGGCCATATTCTCAATGGCAGCCTGCTTCGACTCAACCAGCCAGCCCGCGACAATAATCGCGCCCATAGCGCCAGCGGGCAGAATCCATTCCTGCGCGAACCACTCCACGTCGAACCCAATGAAACTAAACATACCAATGGTAAACGCTGTGAGAACACCGCCACCCAACGCCATCAGCACGTAATAGATAACAAACTCACCAGAGAAGCGGATAAAGTCCATGCGCCTTGATTGCGTGCACCACCAATCTCCGCTGTACATCACCCCTACCGAAAACCACATCACAATTGGCAAGTGCAGCATTGCCAAAATTTCGGTCGAGCCTTGTGGTTCAAACGGAAAGCCATTCATGGCTAACGCCACGACGGTGACGATACCAGCTAACAGCAACAATCCTTGTTTGCCGAGCTGACGCTTCCAGACAAAATACAATGCCAAAAACGGCAGGCAAAACAGCGGTAAATTGTGAGCGTATACTGGCGACGATGGGTCTTCGAATACCACCCCGAAAAAGCTCGGCAGCTTGAAAGCGATAGCTGCACAAATTGCGAGCGCTAATACAACAAGCAGCTCCATATTGAAAACGCTAGACGATGATGAGCTGGATGAGAACACCAGATTCCGCCACAGTCTCCCAGAGTGCACTTCTGCGTACTCACGCGATACAGAATCAAGATTTCCGACTCGTTTTACACCAATCAAGAATGCTTCCTCTGTATCGAGTCCGGAGTCGCTCAGATGATCGATATGACCGCGCAAGTGATCTTCGAGTTCATCGATATCATTAGCGCTTATGGCAGCACGTTGTGCTACAAAATGCTTCCATTCTGTAATGCGAGCTTCCAGGTCGAAAGCCATTTCGTTAGGCGGGCTGATAGTCATGATCATCACTCCGTTGCATCTTTTCGTTAAATTCTTTCCACACTTTGTTCAGCGCTTCATTGACGAGCTCCCATTGTTGGCGCTGTTCAACAATGACCTGCTTTCCCGCTGGAGTAATCGCATAGTATTTGCGCTTACGTCCGGTATCAGCTACGCGCCACAGTGAGCGTAAATAACCTTGATGCTCAAGCCGATGCAGCAATGGATACATCATGCCATCCGTCCAGGTGAGCGCTCCGCCCGAAAGCTCTTCTACTCGCTTCACAATCTCGTAGCCGTACGTTTCACCCTCAGCAATAATGGCCAACACCAAAGGTGTCGAGGATGCGGCCATTAAGTCTTTTGATAGATTCATAGTTTATACCTAGCAGTGTTATGTATAGAGCTAGTATACATTGCAGTTCTATGTATGCAAGTAGGATTGTGTGATTTGTGTGCTAAGTTAAGAGTGAGCAGTGAATAGTGAACAGAAAAAAGGAGAGTTTTATGTTACGGAAAATGGGGATACTTTTAGCGGGTTTGGCTCTAGGAGCTGCGGTTAGTGCCGAGGAGCTTCGCGAAATTGAGTATGAGAAAATCTATGATTCGCTCATAGACAAAAGAGTGTCTGGACGCTACATAAAATCGTCTCTAGTGATTCAAGTACGAAATAGCGATCTCGATTTGTCGACACTTAAAGTGTTTATTGAAACTGAAAATAAAACTCCTATTGAAGTAGATATCGACACTAATATTGGAGCAACTAACTTTCCAATGGATGAATCGTTGATTGGTAGCACAGTCCTGACGAATGCGCCGGAAGGAAGCTTGGGAATTGGAGTGACTTACGAAATTAACTCTGAAGGAGGCGACTCATTGCTTCGGACAGACATAGTCGGTACTGCTAAAGAATATCAAGAATTCATTGACGGTCTTGGTTTTTTTGCTCGTCTGTTTGCCCCCGACCTTACTGGATTCTCAATTCCCTTAGAAGAAAACGAGACGATGACGGCCACTATTGGACTTAAAGTAATAGAGTCAGAAAACTCAAGACTGTTTTTGCCAATTGACTTAGTTATGCAGAGTGATTTTTCTGAGATTAAATTTTCATCGGTCCCGTCCGGATTTTATTTGAGCGTTGAATAATCCGAACAAGTCAGGTTCAAGTCAGCTTGGTGACGGCATAAAGTCGTCATGCATGGTTCCGGTTTGGCATAAAATCAGCCCAGTTGGGGATAACTGAGAGCACGTAGATGAGATTAGACGGCGAC
>DASSWH010000174.1:0-4623 GCA_035705175.1 Pseudidiomarina sp. | reverse complement strand
GCGGTTTCAAAGTCTATACCACAGCTAGCGCAAAACAACAGCGTGCGGCGCAGTTGGCGGTACAGAATAACTTGCATGCTTATGATGAGCGACATGGCTACCGCGGTCCGGAAGCGGTGCTGTGGGAGTCTGAAGATGAGGCTTGGCAACCTACCCAGATTCGTGAGTACCTGCGTGATGTAGATGCGTTGGGTCTGACTTATCCTGCCGTCGTGCTGAGTGTTCAAGAGCAGCAGGCCCTGGTGTTGCGTGGTAGCGGCGAACCGGTCACGCTCGATTGGGACGGATTGAAATGGGCACGCCCATATATGAACGCCGAACGCCAAGGTGCGGCACCGCAAACCGCTACCGAAATTATACAGGCGGGACAGTTGATTCGAATTCGACTGACCGATAGTGGCTGGCGGTTAGCACAGGTGCCAGAGCCTGGCGCTGCGATAGTCGCTTTGCGCCCACAAGATGGTGGCATTGCCGCCGCAGTTGGCGGATACAGCTTTAAAATCAGTCAATACAACCGTGCCGTTCAAGCAGAGCGTCAAGCTGGTTCTAACATCAAGCCGTTTATTTATTCGGCTGCATTAGAGAATGGTTTTACATTGGCGACCTTGGTCAATGACGCTCCGATCAATCAATGGAATCCAGGCAGCGGTATCGCGTGGCGACCGCGCAATTCTCCTGATGTTTATGAGGGCCCGATTCGAGTTCGTGAAGCCCTCGCCAAGTCCAAAAACGTCGTATCAGTGCGATTACTGCGTTCCATGGGGGTAAATACTACCGTGGAGTATCTGACTCGGTTTGGTTTTGCGTTTGATGAACTGCCTCGGAACGAATCGTTGAGTTTGGGCTCAGCTTCAATGACACCATTGGAGATTGCTCGTGGCTATGCGGTATTCGCAAACGGTGGCTATTTGGTTACGCCGTACTTTATTGAACGTATTGACGATGCCAGTGATAACACCATATTCCAAGCACGACCCGCAGTCGCATGCGTGCTTTGTGAAACGGAGCGTGAAGTAACGCAGGCACCACAAGTGATCTCTGAGCAAAATGCGTTCCTGATTACGCAAGCCATGAACTCAGCTGTTTGGGGTGGTGGTAGTTGGCAACATAAAACTGGTTGGAACGGGACCGCTTGGCGGATCCAACGTTCGCAGCCGATTGTAAGCAAAGCCGATCGTAATATTGTCGGTAAAACAGGGACTACGAACGACGTTAAAGATACTTGGTTTTCAGGTTATGTAAGCGGTTTAGTAGCGACAGCGTGGGTCGGTTTCGATAGCCTTGAAAGGGCATTAGGTTCGAGTACCATGAACGAAAACTTGGATAGTTCTGAACAGGAGATTAGTGGCGTTGAAGCAGGTGCCAAAACGGCTCTGCCGATGTGGATCGAATTCATGGAAACGGCTGTGCAAGATGTGCCGACGGAACCATTTACGGTGCCACCCGGATTGGTATCAGCGCGCATTGATTTAGCCACGGGTAAGCTCAGTCGCAATAGTGATTATACCACTCGATTCGAGTATTTCTTACCCGGTACAGCACCCACAGAATATGCGGAAGAAAATTCTTCATCATCAAATATCTTCGACGATGAAGACTCTATTTTCTAAGCGTTTTAATCGTCAGCCCGGTTACTGAGGCGACTCAGTAACTGGTTGAGATCAGACTGTACACCGCCGGCTGTGACTTCTTTGCCAGCACCGGGGCCACTAATCACTAGTGGCATTTCCGAGTACCAATCGGTGTAAATCACAAAAATATTCTCGCCGGGAATCAGGTTGGCTAACATATCGCCTTCGGGGATGTACTCAATACCAACCCGCGCTCGCACATAGTCATCGTCTTGCCGCGCAAAGCTTGCCAACAAACGCGGTACCTTGCCAGTTTTCTGGGCATCTGCGTACAGATCTTGCATCGAGTCGTCGAGCTCAGGTAAGCGTTGCATGAACTCCTCAAGAGAAATGTCCTCAAGATGCTCGGGCAATAGGCTATCGATATCAATGTCTTGCCAATCAAGTTTGAGGCCGATTTCGCGAGCCAAGATCAAGAGTTTCCGAACTATGTCTTGGCAGGTTAAATCTTCTCGCGGGTCAGGCTCACTAAGGCCGCGGACTTTCGCTTCACGCACCAAGTCACTAAATTTGACCTCGGCATTAAAGTTCTCGAATAACCAGGACATGGTACCCGAGAAAATGCCGGAAATACTTCGGATCTCATCACCTTGGTTGCGCAAGTCATTCAGTGCATAGTTCAGCGGCAGGCCTGCACCCACTGTCGTGTTGTAGTACCACTCGCGCTTGTACTCGCGCTGGATCGTTCGAATTTCGTTGTATTGAGCTTCTCCTGATGCACCGGCGCGTTTATTTGCACTGATAATATGCAATCCGTTTGCAAAGAAGCTGGGGTACTGTTGCGCCACCTCAATCGAGTCGGTCAAATCAAGCATGACTAATTCGTCATACGGAGCGTTCGGTAGCTCAGTGATCAGCTGGCTCATTTCGTAAGGCTTCGCTCGTTGATCAAAGCTCTCTTCCCAGTCTGCTAATTCAAGACCGTTGTAATCGAGCCATAGACGCGTGGAATTGACGATACCGATAATACGAACATCCATTTGTTCGTTGATTCGCTCGCGCAATCGACGATAAAGCGATAACCAAGCACTACCGATATTGCCGCGACCAACCACTAACACGCCAAGACTGCGGCGGTAGTTAAATATTTGGCTATGAACACGATTTAATAGGCGGTTATCGAGTTTTTGTTCGAGTATGGCAATAACAGCATTGGCGTCCGGCGAGAAACTTAAACGGCGTAAATTCTGCTCGCTCAATTCACGCTTGAACACTTGGTATTCTTCGGTCTCTTGAATCCGATTTCCAACCATGGCGATCATCGAATAACCCGCCATTTGGGTTACGTGGTCATGCACATCGACTTGCTCGAGCCAACCTGTCATAAAATCTAAATGGTTTTGGTGATACGCATAATAAGCGTGTTGTTGTTTGACTTCGTTCCAGCTAATCAGCGGTGTCAGGTCTAGATCTTCGAACTGTTGTACGAGCTTGGCATCACTCAAATCAACACGGAACAAAACCACTTCGGACAGTGCGGTCAGTACTTTTCCGCGTGGATCGGTATCATCATATTGGCCGATACGAGTTTGCTGGTTTTCAACCTTTAAGCTGGAGCGAACGGCAATGACCATACGTTCACGATTGACCGGTTGGAAGGTGCGCGGGTGCAGTACGGGGCTGCCCAAACGTGCCAACTCTTCGGCTTCTTGCCAATCTAAAATAGGTAGGCTAACGACTCGCTCGACCTTGCGAGGGTCAGCTGAGTAAACACCGGCGACATCTTTCCAAATTGTGACTTGCTTGGCGTCAATAAGGCTACCAACCAAAGTTGCGGAGTAGTCGCTGCCGTTGCGACCCAAAATAAGGGAATTGCCCTCAGGGTCACGGCAAATGAAGCCAGTGACGATAAAGCGCGTGCCATGATGCGGAGCAATTCGCTCTAGGAGTGCTTCACGAGAAGGCTCAACGCGAATAAATGGCTCAGGTGCGTCATCGGCAACTAAAAAAGTGCGCGCATCAATGTAGTCGGCAGTAATGCCTTGTTGAATCAGCAGTGCAGACAATAGTCGCGCTGACCAAAGCTCGCCATAAGACAGGAGTTCAGGGCGACGGGTAATGTCTTCTTCACCATCAAGCCATCCTTGCCAACGGTCAAAATCTTGTTCGGACCATTGCATGATGCGATCGTGCTGCTCACCCGATAATAAATCGTGAATCAGTCCTTGCTGATATTTCTTTAGTTGGTTCAGCAGAACTTGCGCGATGCCGAGGCTATCTTCGTCCTGCGCTGCCCCTTCCTTGGCATCAATAATGGCTAGTATGCGGTTGGTCGTATCGCCAGCGGCTGAGACGACCACCAGGTCGCTGGCACCAGCGTACTCGGTCACGATGCGGGCGACGCGACGGTAACAATATGCATCGGCAAGGCTGCTGCCGCCAAATTTGTGTACCTGTACTTGGTCTGCAACGGTTTGTATCTGTTCTTCTGTAATCTTGGTTCCAACCACCATGATGCGTGTGCGTTCTCCTGTATGCATGCGCGCAAAGCATTGATTATAGATAAGGTATGCCAGTCTATAAAGCGACTTGCTTGGTTTTTACTCAAAAAGACGTATAGATAGCTAAAAGTTGACTGTAGCGATGAGGGCAGTACAATTCAATACAAAGCTTGGGGTTATGCGACGAGGTGAGCATGAAGTGGGACGGCGAATACATCTATCCATACGTGGAACACGGTCATAAAAGTGAACACGTCAAAAAAATAACGGTATCGATTCCAACGCGAGTCCTGAAAGTTCTGACGGACGAACGAACTCGTCGTCAAATCAAAAACCTCCGCCACGCCACCAATAGCGAACTACTGTGCGAAGCTTTTTTGCATGCTTTTACGGGCCAACCGCTACCCACTGACGACGATCTTCGCAAAGACAATCCCAACAAAATTCCAGCTGAAGTGCGCACCGAACTAGAGCGCCGCGGCCTCCCCATCCCCGACGAAGACTAGCCCCGCTCCGGGCGCGAGGCTGGTTGTTGCTCCGCTCCGCAGCAA
>DASSWH010000173.1:0-5522 GCA_035705175.1 Pseudidiomarina sp. | reverse complement strand
CTTCTTGCCGTATTCGGTTCATACCGAAGGGTGGGCGCTCTATACTGAACAGTTGATGGCCGACTTGGGCTTCTATAATGATGACCCTTACGGTGACATTGGGCGGTTACAAGCGGAGTTATTCCGTGCCATTCGACTGGTGGTGGATACCGGTATCCATGCCAAGCGTTGGACACGCGAAGAAGCTATTGATTATATGGCGAGCAATGGCGGTATGACGATGTCTGACGTTGTTTCAGAAATTGAGCGTTACATTGTCATGCCAGGTCAAGCGACCTCTTATAAGATGGGTATGCTGAAGTTTGTTGAGCTGCGTGCGAAGGCACGCGATACTCTTGGTGAGCGGTTTGATATTCGCGATTTTCATGATGTGATTTTAAAAAATGGCAGCATGCCGTTGCCCATTTTAGAGCGGTTAATTGATAACTATATCGCCGCGCAATTAGAGTCAGAAATTGAGGAAGCTGCGGTTGAGTCGTAAGCTCGCGCGTTCGGGAATTATTGTCAGTGCGATGACGTTTGTATCGCGGGTGCTTGGTTTGGCCCGCGACGTCGTCATCGCCAATTTAATGGGCGCCGGCGCTGCTGCCGACGTCTTTTTCTTTGCCAATAAGATCCCGAACTTTTTACGCCGGTTATTCGCTGAAGGTGCGTTTGCGCAAGCATTCGTGCCCGTGTTAACCGAATATAAGCAAGGCTTCCCGATTGAGGAGCAGCGGTTGCTGATTGCTCGTGTGGCGGGAACTTTGGGCACCTTGGTAACCATTGTGACGCTCGTCGGGGTGATTGCATCCCCGATTGTTGCCGCGCTATTCGGGACGGGTTGGTTTCTCGATTGGTATCATGATGGCCCGCAGGGGCATAAATTTGTTTTAGCCTCAGACTTGCTCCGTATTACTTTTCCCTACTTGTGGTTTATTACGTTTACGGCGCTTGCTGGAGCCATACTGAATACCCTAGGCAAGTTTGCTGTTGCTGCCTTTACCCCGGTATTTTTAAATATAGCGATTATTGCCGCAGCCATTTGGCTGGCACCGACGATCGAGCAACCAGAATATGGCTTGGCTTGGGGGGTCTTTTTTGGCGGTTTGATTCAGTTTTTGTTTCAAATTCCGTTTTTAAAACGAGCGGGCTTTTTGGTTCGACCCCGCTGGGGTTGGCGTGATCCCGGAGTGACCAAGATCCGCACGCTCATGATTCCGGCGTTGTTTGGGGTATCGGTCAGTCAAATTAACCTACTGCTGGATACCTTCATTGCCAGCTTTTTAATGAGTGGTTCGATTAGCTGGCTTTACTACTCGGACCGTTTACTTGAATTCCCGCTGGGGTTGTTTGGTATTGCCATCGCAACCGTCATTTTACCCGCGCTTTCCAGCCGGCATGTGGACAAGTCTGCCGACGAATTTAGTCGTACCCTTGATTGGGGGATTCGTACGGTTGTGTTACTTGGCCTGCCCGCTATGGCTGGTTTGATCGTATTGGCCGAGCCGATGCTGATGGTGCTATTTATGCGCGGTGAATTTACCGCCAATGATGCACAGCTCGCGTCCTACAGTTTGTTTGCCTATGGCAGTGGTTTATTGAGTTTTATGCTGGTGAAAGTACTGGCAACGGGCTTTTATTCGCGGCAAGACACTAAGCGCCCAGTGCGCTATGGCATTATCGCGATGGTCTCCAATATGGTGTTCAACATCATATTTGCCATTCCCTATGGCTATGTCGGTTTGGCTATTGCAACGTCGATGTCGGCTGCACTCAATGCTGGCTTACTCGGCTATAACTTGTGGCGTGACGGTGTATTGAAGCGCTATCCGGGCACACTCACTTATATTGCCAAGGTCACTTTTGCCGTAGTGGTCATGATTGCTGCTGTGTTGTACTTGAATCCAGCCCGAGACTGGTGGCTGCAAGCCGCTCTAAGCGACCGTATTTACCAGCTTACGCTACTCATTGGCGTGGGTGCTCTGGCCTACGGGCTCTGCCTCTTACTAACCCGCGTAAAACTTCGCTCTTAACATTTGCAAACTTAAAAATTTGAAGCTCACTTTGTATGATTAGATCATACGAAGTGAGATTAATGATGCAGCGTAAGACAATTACCATCACCAAACAGCAAGAAGATTGGGTGCGATCTCAATTGGATGCGGGGCGGTTTGGGAATGAATCTGAATATTTCAGACATTTGATTCGAATCGATCAGAAGCGTTGTTTGGCGGAGTATCGATTGGGCGAAATTGTTGATGAGGCGATCGCTTCGGGCATTAGTGAAAAATCGCTCGACGATGCATGGCGTGATGCACTGGCAAAAGTCAAACGATGAAAGTCGTCATCAGCAAGGATGCTGAATCAGATATTCAACAGATTGTTGACGACTACAGTTTCCAAAATCATACTCGAGTCACTGCGCTCGAATATTTGTAGCGTGTGTGTTCAGCAACCGAATCTCTGGCGAAATCACCTTTTCAAGGAAGTTGTTATGAGCATGTCCGAGTAGGCCTAAGGCGGCTCGTTATCAGTAAGCACAGTATCTACTATCAGGTTCATTCATCTCATCTTCTTATACTACGTATCTTGCACCACGCACAGGACCCTATGACTCAGCTTTAATTGTGGTTAAAAAGCTTTGTTTAGAATGATTCTAATTATGCTAAGGCGTAGTCGTAGCGCGGGTGAATTGTTATACTCTGCGCTTTGTTTCATCAGCTTGAGCAGTAATGCAACTTATTCGTGGAATTCACAACATTAACCGCGACCAGCGCGGCTGTGTGCTGACAATCGGTAACTTTGATGGTGTGCATTTAGGGCATCAGGCTGTGCTTGCGCAAGTAAAGCAACAGGCATTGCAGCGCGGTGTGCCCGCAACGGTCATGACTTTTGAACCGCAACCGCAAGAATTGTTTCAGCCAGAGCGTGCGCCCGCGCGTCTCACGAATTTTCGTGAGAAGCATCTCGCGTTACGTTCGCAGGGCATTGATCGTCATATCGTGATTGAATTCAATCGGCAGTTTGCGAGCCAGCCCGCCTGTGAGTTTATCGAGAATGTCCTCGTTGATTTACTCGGCGTGCAGTTTTTGGTGGTGGGTGACGATTTCCGTTTCGGCCGGGGTCGAGAAGGGGATTTTAAGCTACTGCAAGAAGCGGGCATTGAGTTTGGTTTTGATGTTGTCGATACTCACAGTTATCGGCAACAGCAACATCGCGTGAGCAGCACGGCTATCCGTGAATTTTTGAAAGCGGGAGATTTTCCATCCGCGGCAGCCATGTTGGGGCGTCCTTATAGTCTGTCTGGACGTGTTGCTCATGGCGAGAAAAAAGGGCGAACGATTGGTTTTCCCACTGCAAATTTGCAGTTAAAGCGCCTACACTCACCGTTGCAAGGCGTGTATGCTGTGCAGGTAAAGATCGAGAACCAAATGCACCTAGGAGTAGCCAATATTGGTCGACGCCCGACGGTTAGTGGTGACCGCGTGCAGCTTGAAGTTCATCTCTTTGATTTTGCTGAATCTATTTACGGTCAGCACATAGAGGTAACGCCGTTGCACTTTATTCGCGCGGAACACAAGTTCAGTGATTTTAATGCGCTGCGGGAGCAAATAACGAAAGACGTTACCGCCGCCAAACAACTTTTGAGTGAACAGGTAACAGTAAATAGGTAACAGGAAAGCTAAGTCCGATTCTTTGGTGTTCACTGTTAACGATTTACTTTTCACTCTGACTCGATTCGACTTAGTCTAATTTTTGATATTGGGAAGTGTAGAATGACCGATTATAAACACACGCTGAATTTGCCGGAAACCGAGTTTCCGATGCGTGGCAATCTGGCCCAACGCGAGCCGCAGATGCTCGAACAGTGGTATGCCGATGATGTGTATGGCCAGATTCGTCAGGCCAAGGCCGGCAAGCCTGTGTTCATTTTGCATGATGGTCCTCCCTATGCGAACGGACAAATCCACATCGGTCACGCGGTCAATAAAATCCTGAAAGACATGATCGTCAAAGCCAAGACATTGAGTGACTTTGATGCGCCTTATGTTCCGGGTTGGGACTGTCATGGTTTGCCGATCGAATTGCAAGTAGAGAAGAAGCACGGTAAACCCGGTAAAAAGTTATCCATCGCTGAATTTCGTCAACATTGCCGCGATTATGCGTGGACACAGGTTCAGCAACAGCGCGATGAATTCAAGCGCTTAGGCGTTTTTGGTGATTGGGAAAACCCCTACCTGACCATGAATCCGAAGCAAGAAGCAGACAGTATTCGTGCGCTTGGCAAAATTATCGATAACGGCCATTTACAGCAAGGCTTTAAACCTGTGCATTGGTGTACCGATTGTGGTTCAGCACTAGCAGAAGCCGAGGTTGAATATCAAGATAAACGTTCACCTGCTATTGATGTGGGCTTTCCAGTGGTTGATGAAGCCGATGTTGTAGCGCGCTTCAGTCATCCGGAGGGACACCCAGGGGAAGGTCTCGTCAGTGTCGTGATTTGGACCACGACACCATGGACGATTCCTGCGAACCGAGCGATTGCGCTGCATCCGTCATTGGAGTATGCGTTAGTGCAAGTCGAAGCGACTGCAGAAGAACCTGCCAAGCGTTTAATCCTGGCCACAGATTTGGTCACTACCGCGATGTCGCGTTGGAATATCGAGCATTATCACAAACTCGGTTTTGCCAAAGGTGCTGATTTAGAATTAGTTGCCGTGCAGCATCCTTTGCTGACAGACCTGCAGGTGCCATTGATTTTAGGTGAGCATGTCACAACCGAGTCAGGTACAGGTTGCGTCCACACTGCGCCGGGGCACGGCGTGGACGACTTTATTGTGGGTAAGCGATACGATATCGAAGTCTACAATCCAGTCGGGGACGATGGCGTTTACAAGGCTGACACACCGTTGTTTGCGGGTCAGCATGTGATGAAAGCGAACGATAATATCGTGACCGCCTTACGTGATTCAGGCAATTTGATCCATCACGAAGCTTATAACCATTCATATCCGCATTGCTGGCGCCATAAAACGCCGATTATTTTCCGTGCCACACCGCAGTGGTTCATTAGTATGGACAAGCAAGGCTTGCGCGCAAAAGCACTGGCAGAGATCAAGCAAGTGCGCTGGGTTCCGGCGTGGGGTCAAAGTCGTATTGAGAGTATGGTCGATGGTCGCCCCGATTGGTGTATCTCGCGCCAACGTACCTGGGGTAACCCAATTGCTATTTTTGTGCGTCGCGATAACGATGAATTGCATCCACGTACGCTCGAACTAATGGAAGCGGTGGCGCAACGGGTCGAAAAGGACGGTGTGCAGGCTTGGTTTGATTTGGATGCCGAAGCATTATTAGGTGATGAAGCCAAAGACTATCGCAAAGTCACGGATACGCTAGACGTTTGGTTTGACTCAGGGGTGACCCATGAAGCGGTCTTAAATAAGACAGCCGGTTTAAGCTGGCCAGCAGACCTGTATTTGGAAGGCTCGGATCAGCATCGTGGTTGGTTCCAATCGTCACTGCTGACTGGCGTTGCGATG